>NZ_JBJHAB010000007.1:0-235165 GCF_054050815.1 Blastococcus sp. SYSU DS0552 | reverse complement strand
TGGCCGTTCCAGCGCGTCACCGGGCTCGGCGCGGGCCCCTGGAAGGTGGCCGTTCCAGCGCGTCACCGGGCTCGGCGCGGGCCCCTGGAAGGTGGCCGTTCCAGCGCGTCACCGGGCTCGGCGCGGGCCCCTGGAAGGTGGCCGTTCCAGCGCGTCACCGGGCTCGGCGCGGGACCCAGACGGGTGGCCTCCGTGCGGTTCGTGCTGTGCCCGCGTCGGCCAACGGATACGTTTCTGGCATGCGCGGCGGTCCACGGGTGCTCGGCATCGTCCTGGCGGGCGGTGAGGGGAAGCGGCTGTCTCCGCTGACCCAGGACCGCGCGAAGCCGGCCGTCCCCTTCGGCGGCAACTACCGGCTCATCGACTTCGTCCTCTCCAACCTGGTCAACGGCGACGTCCGGCACATCGCCGTCCTCACCCAGTACAAGAGCCACAGCCTGGACCGTCACATCACCCAGACCTGGCGGATGTCCAGCCTGCTCGGCAACTACGTGACACCGGTGCCGGCGCAGCAGCGCCTCGGCCCCCGCTGGTACACCGGCAGCGCCGACGCGATCTTCCAGAGCCTGAACCTCATCTACGACGAGCGCCCGGAGATCGTCGTCGTCTTCGGCGCCGACCACGTCTACCGCATGGACCCGGCGCAGATGATCGACCAGCACCTGCAGACCGGTGCGGGCGTCACCATCGCCGGGCTGCGGGTGCCGCGGCGGGAGGCGACCGAGTTCGGCGTCATCGACTCCGACGCGGCGGGCAAGGTGCGGGGGTTCCTGGAGAAGCCCGCAGAGCCGCCCGGCCTGCCGGACTCGCCCGAGGAGAGCTTCGCCTCCATGGGCAACTACGTCTTCACCACCGACGCCCTGCTCGAGGCGCTGCGCACCGACGCGGAGGACCAGGACTCGGTGCACGACATGGGCGGCTCGATCATGCCCATGCTGGCCGAGGCAGGAGAGGCCTGGGTCTACGACTTCTCCACCAACGTGGTGCCCGGTGCGACCGAGCGGGACCAGGGGTACTGGCGCGACGTCGGGACGATCGACTCCTACTACGACGCGCACATGGACCTGGTGTCGGTCTCGCCGGTGTTCAACCTCTACAACGAGCGGTGGCCGATCTACACGCTGCCGCCGCAGCGCCCGCCGGCGAAGTTCGTGCTGGGTGGCCGCGCCGAGGAGTCCATGGTCAGCGCCGGCGCGATCATCGGCGGCGGCTCGGTGCACAACTCCGTGATCTCGCCGGGGGTGCGCGTCGAGCGGGGCGCCCGGGTCGAGGACAGCGTCGTCATGGACGGCGCCTACATCGGGGAGGGTGCGCAGGTCCGGCGGGCGATCCTGGACAAGAACGCCGTCGTGCCCGCGGGTGCGCGGATCGGTTTCGACCACGACCTGGACCTGGAGCGCTACCACGTCAGCGCGGGCGGGATCACCGTGCTCGGCAAGGGCGCCCGCGCCTACCTGTAGGCCCCGTCCGGAGGCTCGCCGCGAGCTCGCGAGTGGTCGGGAGGCCTCGGTGCAGGGTCCCGCCGCGAGCCTGCGAGTGGTGGGGGGAACCGAGGTCCTTCTGGGGTCCTTCGTCGCGTTACCCGCGCTTGGTAGCGACGAGCAGGCCGGTGCCGATCGGCAGGACGGCGGGCAGCAGGGTCTCGTCGTCCCGGATCGTGCGGGCGATCTCCCGCCAGGCCACCGACTGGGGATCGCGGGCAGTGCGGTCGGCGACCCGGCCGCCCTCGAGCAGCCCGTGGCAGGTCAGCGTGCCGCCGACCCGGACCAGGGCGAGCAGTGCGGCGAGGTGCTCGGCGTACTCCCGGGGCGGGCCGGCGCAGCACACCATGTCGTAGCCGCCGGGTGAGAGCCGGGGGAGGACCTCCCCGGGGGTGCCGAAGATCAGCCGTGCCCGGCTGGCCGGCACGCGGGCCTCGGCGAGGGCGGCACGTGCCGCGCGCAGCTGCTCGGGATCGCCGTCCAGCGCGGTCAGCACCCCGTCGGACCGCATCCCGCGCAGCAGCCACAGCGCGGCCAGCCCCCCGCCGCTGCCGATCGAGACCACCGAGCGGGCACCGCTCGTGGCGGCGAGGACGGCCAGGGTGCCGCCCACCGGGGGCTCCACCGGGCCCGCCCCGGAGAGGAACTGCGCGCGGCGCCGGGCGGCCACCATCTCGGGGGACTCGGCGGCGAAGCGGTCGGCGTAGGCGGCGCCCGGGTCGGTGCCGCCTCCGGGCGGCGGCTGATCGGCGCTCATCACCGACCGAGGGTAGTTGCCCGCACCGCCGCTGCCGCGTGCGCGGGCGCACCTGTGCGTCTGCTGGGAGTCCCGGTGCGCGGGAACACGGGTGTGCCGATCGACCGTTGACCAGGACGTGCGATTCACGCGTGCCGCGTCCGGACCCGCCGACGCCGGGGAGGTCGCGGGCGGCCCCGTCTGCGATCCTGGTGGCGTGCCCGAGGCCACCGCCCCGCAGTCCGCCGCTCCCGCGGAGCAGCCGGGCTGGGTGGCGCCGTCCTGGGAGCAGGTCGTCCGCGACCACTCCGCCCGGGTGTACCGGCTGGCCTACCGCCTGTCGGGCAACCCCCAGGACGCCGAGGACCTGACGCAGGAGACCTTCGTCCGGGTGTTCCGCTCGCTGGCCGACTACTCGCCGGGCACCTTCGAGGGCTGGCTGCACCGGATCACCACGAACCTGTTCCTCGACATGGTCCGGCGTCGGCAGCGGATCCGCTTCGACGCGCTGCCTGACGACACGGAGCGGCTGCCCGGCCGCGCGCCGAGCCCGGAGCAGGTGTACGCCGACACGCACCTCGACCCCCAGGTGCAGGCGGCGCTCGACGCGCTGTCCCCGGAGTTCCGGGTGGCCGTCGTGCTGTGCGACATCGAGGGGCTGACCTACGAGGAGATCGCCGCCACGCTGGGCATCAAGCTCGGCACCGTGCGCAGCCGCATCCACCGGGGGCGGGTGCAGCTGCGCGAGGCGCTGGCCCACCTGGCCCCGCGCCGGGCGGGCGTCCCGGGGGAGGTGGGGGCATGAGCATCCCGGAGAGCCACCTGGCGCAGGAGGCGATCGCCGCACTGGTCGACGGCGAGCTCTCCGCCGGGCCCGCCGGTCGGGCGGCCCGCCACCTCACCGCCTGCGCCTCCTGCCGGATGGCCGTGGCCGCGCAGCGCGAGGCCAAGGAGGCCCTCCACGGCTCCGCCGACGTGGCCATGCCCGGTGATCTGCTGTCCCGGCTCCGCGCCATCCCCTTCACCGCCGAGGTACCGGGGGCCGGTGCCGGCACCGGGGGGCTGAGCGCCTCGGCCGGGGAGCTGACGGTCACGGGCAGCACCGGCGCCTTCTCCGTCGACCTCACCGAAGGGGCGCACCGGCGCACGTCGTCCGACCACCGCTGGTTCCGCCGCGGCGTCGCCGGGACGATCGTCGGCCTGGGCGCCGGGGTGACGGCGCTGGCGCTCACCCTGCCGCCCGACGGCGGCCGCGCGCCCGCGGCCGATCCGGTGCGGCCGGAGCAGCACACCGAGGTCGCGCCGCCGGTGCTGCGGACGGTGACCATCGGCACCGTCGGCGGCCTCGGCTCCCCGGGCGGCACCCCCTGAGCAGCACGCGGCGCGACACCCCGGAGGACGGCGACGCCGCCGCCTACGCGCGGCCCGAGGGCCAGGCCGGCGCCTTCGACGAGACGACGGCCCCCCGGGTGGCGCCCGGCCCGGTCCGCGCCCCCCAGCCCACCCCCGCGCAGGCCACGGCCTTCGGACGCCCGGAGCGGGTGGCGGGCAGCTTCGCCGGCGACCGCCCGACCCTCCCGCCGCGCCCGGTGCCGCCCCCACCGCCCGAGGCGCTGCTGCGCGCCTTCGGCCCACCCGCTCCGGGGCGGGGCGGCCTGCAGGAGCCGCCGGGTGGGCGCCCCGGACGGCGGCGCACCGCCACCGGCCCGTGGTGGAAGGCCGACGCGCGTGAGGACCCCTGGCGCGACCCGTCGTCCCCCGCCGCGCTGGGCGCTCCCGCCGTGTACGACGAGGACCGCCAGCCCGGCCCCGTCGTCGTGGACGCCCGCGGCCGCCGCAAGGTGCGGCTGCGCGACCTCTCGATCCGCCTGACCACGCTCGCCGTGCTCGGCCTGCTGGTCGTCGGCCTCGTCGGCGGCGGCGTCGGCTGGTACCTCACCCGCACCGCGGACGAGACGCCCCTCTACACCCCGGGCACCACCCTCACCCAGGTCGATCCGGGCGGGCCCCGCGAGCAGGGGTCGGTGTCGGGCATCGCCGAGGCGGTGATCCCGGCGGTCGTCTCGATCGAGGTGCGCGTCGGCCAGGCAGGCGCCACCGGATCCGGGGTCGTGATCGACGGCGAGAACGGCTACATCGTCACGAACAACCACGTCATCTCCGGCGCCGACGACGTCGAGGGCGCCGAGATCCGGGCGGTCTTCTCCGACGGCAGCGGATCCGCCGCGCGCATCGTGGGCCGCGACCCGGCCAGCGACCTCGCCGTCGTCAAGGTGGAGAAGCCCGGTCTGGTGACGGCCGCGCTGGGCCGGTCCGGCGACGTCGTGGTCGGCGACCCGGTGGTGGCGATCGGCTCGCCGCTGGGGCTGGCGGGCACCGTCACCAGCGGGATCGTCAGCGCGCTGGACCGCCCGGTCCGGCTCTCCGGCGAGGGCACCGACACCAATGCGGTGATCAGCGCGGTGCAGACCGACGCCCCGATCAACCCGGGCAACTCCGGTGGGGCGCTGGTCGACGGGAGCGGGGCGCTGGTCGGCATCAACACCGCGATCGCCTCGACCGGCGCCGGTGGGTCGATCGGCCTCGGTTTCGCGATCCCGGTGGACACGGTGAAGCGGATCACCGAGCAGCTCATCGCCACCGGCTCGGCCGTGCACGCCACGCTCGGCGTCAACGCCCGCTCGGTGACCGACGGCACGCGCGACGGCGCCCTGGTCGTCAACGTCGAGCCGGGCAGCCCCGCGGCCGAGGCCGGCATCCGCGAGCAGGACGTCATCATCGCCGTCGGGGACACGCCGGTCGGCAGTTCCGAGGAGCTGGCCGTCGCCGTCGACGCCCGGCAGCCGGGGGACGTCGTGACCGTCGAGCTCGTGCGCGGCGGGAGCTCGCGCACGGTCGAGGTGACGCTCGCCGCCGCATAGGCCCGGCGGCGGCTACGCTGACCCTCGGTAGCGCTGGCGGCCGGAGGAACAGGGAGCACGGTGTTCGACTCGATCGGCTGGGGCGAGATCTTCGTGCTGGCGCTCGCCGCCCTGTTCATCTTCGGGCCCGAGCGCCTGCCCGACCTGGCGCGCGAGGCCGCCGCCGGGCTCAAGCGGTTGCGCAGTGCGGTCACCGGCATGCGCACCCAGGTCAACGACTCCCTCGGCGACGACTTCGCGGAGTTGCGCGACCTCGACCTGCGCAAGTACCACCCGCGGACGTTCATCCGCGAGCAGCTGCTGGGTGACGACGACGACGCCCGGGTACCCGCCGCCACGGCGAACGGGGCGACCGCCGCCACGGTGGTCGCCGCGCAGCTGCGCGACCGCAGCGTCCCGCCGCCGTTCGACATCGACGCGACCTGACCCCCTGAGCCGGGCGGCGCAGGACGACCCCTGCTCACGACTCTGGGGGTGTTCCTCCCGCTGGTGGAGTCCTGAAGGACGCCGACAGCGGGAGGAACACCCCCAGAGCGGGTGGCTCAGCTCAGTGCTTGACGGGGGTGAGCCCGAGGCTCATCCCGGAGAGCCCGCGCTGGCGGACGGCGAGCCCGTCGGCGATCTTCTCCAGCGCCTTGGCGGCCGGGGTCTCGGGGTCGGCGAGGACGATCGGCGCACCGGCGTCGCCGGCCTCCCGGAGCCGGGTGTCCAGCGGGATCTGACCCAGCAGCGGGACGCGCGCACCGAGGGTGCGGGTGAGCGCGTCGCTGACCGTCTGCCCTCCGCCGGAGCCGAAGACCTCGACGCGCGAGCCGTCGGGGAGCTCCATCCAGCTCATGTTCTCGATGACGCCGACGACCTGCTGGTGGGTCTGCGTGGCGATCGCACCGGCGCGCTCGGCCACCTCGGCCGCGGCCAGCTGCGGGGTGGTGACGACGAGGATCTCGGCGTTGGGCAGGAGCTGCGCGATGGAGATCGCGACGTCACCGGTGCCTGGGGGGAGGTCCAGCAGCAGGACGTCGAGGTCGCCCCACCACACGTCGGCGAGGAACTGCTGCAGCGCGCGGTGCAGCATCGGCCCGCGCCACACGACCGGGGTGTTGCCCGGGGTGAACATGCCGATCGAGATGACCTTCACGCCCATCGACTGCGGCGGCATGATCATGTTGTCGACCTGGGTGGGCTTGTCGTCGACCCCGAGCATCCGCGGCACCGAGTGGCCGTAGATGTCGGCGTCCACGACGCCGACCGACAGCCCGCGCTTGGCCAGGGCCGCGGCGAGGTTCACGGTGACGCTGGACTTGCCGACGCCGCCCTTGCCCGAGGCGACGGCGTAGACGCGGGTGAGCGAGCCGGGCTGGGCGAACGGGATCACCGGGTCCGCGGCGTCGGTGCCGCGCACGGTCTTGCGCAGCTCGGCGCGCTGCTCGTCGCTCATCACGTCGAGGGCGACCTGCACCGAGGTCACGCCGGGGACGGCGCCGACGGCGGCGGTGACCCGGTTGGTGATCGTCTCCCGCATCGGGCAGCCGGCGACGGTCAGGTACACCTCGACGTCGACCGAGCCGTCGGGCCCGATCCGCACGTCCTTGACCATGCCGAGCTCGGTGAGCGGGCGGTTGATCTCCGGGTCCTGGACGGTGGCCAGAGCGGCGTTGACGGCGTCGAGCGCCGGGGTGCCGGTCAGCTGGTCGGACATGGTGTTCGTCTGTCTCCTTCGACGGGGGACCGGCGTCCGGCGGTCTGCGGCCAGAAGCGGCGACCTGCGCGATCGGTCGCCTGCCACTGTACGGCGGGTGGCGGCCCGGCCGGCCCGGCGGAGGGTGATCTACCGCGCAGCCGGCCGCGTCCTAGGGTCGGGGTCGTGCCGGCCGACCGCTCCCAGACCCTGCGCGACGCCGTGGGGCTGGGCCTCGCGGTCGGGTTGTACGGCATCGCCTTCGGAGCCGCCGCCGACGCGGCCGGGCTGGACGTCTGGCAGGCGATGACCCTCTCGGCGGTGATGTTCACCGGCGCGTCGCAGTTCGCGCTCGTCGGCGTCCTGGGGGCCGGCGGGAGTGCGGCGGCGGCCGCGGGCAGCGCACTGCTGCTCGGCACGCGCAACACCGTCTACGGCGTCCGCATGGCCCCGCTCTTGGCGCCCCGGGGACCGGCCCGGCGGGCCGGTGCGGCGCACTGGGTGATCGACGAGACGACGGCGATGGCCGTGGCCGCGCCCGACCGCGAGCTGGGCCGCCTGGCGTTCTGGGCCACCGGCGCCACCATCTACCTCGGCTGGAACGTCACGACGCTGATCGGCGTGCTCGGCGCCTCGGAGCTCGGTGGGGCGGCCGAGGCGGCGCTGGACGCCGTCGTCCCCGCGGCCTTCCTCGCGCTGCTGTGGCCCCGGCTGCGCGCCGGCTTCCCGGAGGCGCAGGTCCAGCGCCGCGTCGCCCTCGGGGGAGCGGTCGTGGCGCTGGCCCTGACGCCGTTCGTGCCCGCCGGCGTGCAGGTCGTCGCCGCGGTGGTGGCGGTCGCGCTCGCCGGCCGGCCGCGGACAGAGGTCCGCCCGGCATGAGCGCTACCGCGGTGTGGACGGCGGTCCTGGTGGCCTCGGCCGGCTGCTACCTGCTGAAGCTGGCCGGCCTGTCGGTGCCGGCGGCGTGGGTGGAGCAGCCGTGGGTCGCGCGGGTCGTCGACTTCGTGCCCGCCGCGCTGCTGGCCGCCCTCGTGGTGGTGCAGGCCCTCACCAGCGGCGACCGGCTCGTGCTCGACGGGCGGCTGGCCGGGCTGGCCGTCGCTGCCCTGGCCCTGGCGCTGCGGGCGCCGTTCATCGTGGTGCTGGTGCTCGCGGGGGCGGCCGGGGCGCTCGTGCACGTCGCCACCGGCTGACCGGTACCCAGGCGCGCCGGAACCGCAGCTCGCCCGCCCCCGCGGCCAGGATCGCGGGGTGACCGAGGCGACCGAGGCTGCGACGCCGGGGCGGGCGGCCGCCCGGCGGGAGGCGTTCCTGCGGCTCGCCGGTCTCGCCGTCCTGGGCGGGGTCGCCGGCGTGGCGGCCAAGCTGGGCGACGAGTCGGGATGGCGGTGGGCCGCCGACCTCGGCACGTACCCGGCGGCCTGGGTGCTCGTGGTGGCGCTGATCGGGCGGTTCGCGCCCGGCATCGC
Organism: Blastococcus sp. SYSU DS0552; assembly: GCF_054050815.1. Classification (NCBI taxonomy): domain Bacteria; kingdom Bacillati; phylum Actinomycetota; class Actinomycetes; order Geodermatophilales; family Geodermatophilaceae; genus Blastococcus; species Blastococcus sp. SYSU DS0552. Next base: position 226,880 of record NZ_JBJHAB010000007.1, on the reverse strand, counting down.
GTCGGCCGGGGTCCGTGCGGCCGTCTTCTTCGCCGCGATGACCGCCGCCTACTACGGCTGGGCGGTCCTCGTGCTCGGCTTCGGCTACGACCCCGGGCTGATCGCCGCCTGGCTGCTCCTCGCGGCCACCGCGGTGGCGGTGTTCGCGGCGGTCTGCTGGTGGGCCTCCCGCCGGCCGGGTCCGCTGCCCGGGGCGCTGCTCGCGCTGGCCGCGGGGACGGCCCTGGCGAACGGCGCGCTCCGCGGCTTCTGGCCGGATCGGACCGGCAGCGACGTGGTGCTGCACCCGGTGCAGGCGGTCGTGGAGGTCGTCGTCGTCCTGGTCGTCGTCCTGCTGCTGCCCCGCCGGCGCAGCACCCGGCTGTGGGCGCTGGGACTGCTGCTCCCCATGGCCTGGCTGGCGCAGGAGCTGCTCGACCGCCTGTACGGGACCGGCCTCGTCCGCTGACCGGCGGCACGGGGCCGCCCGGGGGATTGGGGGGCCGATCGGGGGGCACGGCAGCGGGTGCCCGACCCCGACGATCGGAGGGACCCCGTGCAGCACCGCGAGATCACCACCCCGGGAACGAGTGCGGAACGCGAGCGCACCTACGTCGTGATCCTCGACGAGGGGGACGAGGCGGTGGCGGAGCTGACCTCGTTCGCCCGGGAGGAGCAGCTCTCCGCCGCCCAGGTCACCGCCGTCGGCGCGTTCCGGCGCGCGGTGGTCGGCTGGTTCGACCGGCAGACCAGCGACTACCGGCGGGTCACCGTCGGCCAGCAGTGCGAGGTGCTCTCGCTGATCGGCGACGTCGCCCTGGGCACCGACGGGAACCCGGCGCTGCACCTGCACGCCGTCCTCGGCCTGCCCGACGCCACCACGCGCGGCGGCCACCTGCTCGAGGGCGAGGTGTGGCCCACGCTGGAGGTGGTGGTCCGGGAGAGCCCGGCGCAGCTGCGCAAGACCATGCGCCCGGAGATCGGGCTGGCGCTGATCGACCTGGACCGCGCCGAGCACTGAGCGGGCTCAGGCGACCGGGTCGCGCTTCCTCTTGCCCTTCTTGTCGCGCCGCTCCCGGTCCTCGCCCTCGCCCGGCACCAGCCGGTTGAGCTCGCCGCGGATGAAGTCCCGGGTGGCCAGCTCGCCGACGGCCACGCGGAGCGCGGCCAGCTCGCGGGCCAGGTACTCGGTGTCGGCGCGGTTCTGCGCCGCCCGGGCGCGGTCCTCCTCGGCCTGCACGCGATCGCGGTCGGCCTGCCGGTTCTGCGCCAGCAGGATGAGCGGGGCGGCGTACGCGGCCTGGGTCGAGAACGCCAGGTTGAGCAGGATGAACGGGTACGGGTCCCAGCGCAGCTGCACGGCGAAGACGTTCAGCGAGATCCAGACGACGACGAGGATCGTCTGGACGGCCAGGAACCGCCCCGTCCCCAGGAAGCGCGCGATGCCCTCGGCGAACTGCCCGACCGCGTCGGGGTTGAGCCGCAGGAAGCTGCCGAACCGGCGGGCGCCGCCGCGCGGGACGTCCAGCCGGGGCGTGTCAGCCACGGCGCGCCCGCTCCCGCCAGTCATCGGGAAGCAGGTGGTCGAGGACGTCGTCGACGCTCACCGCGCCGACCAGCCGGCCCTGCGCGTCGACCACCGGCGCGGCGACCAGGTTGTAGGTGGCGAAGTAGCGGGTGACCTCGGCGAGCGGCGCCTCCGGCCTGAGCGGCTCCAGGTCGTCGAGCACGCCGCTCACCAGGGTCGAGGGTGGCTCGCGCAGCAGCCGCTGGATGTGCGCGAGCCCCAGGTACCGCCCGGTCGGCGTGGCCGACGGCGGGCGGCAGACGTACACCTGACTGGCCAGCGAGGGGGTGATCTCCTCCTGCCGCACCCGGGCCAGCGCCTCGGCGACGGTGGCGTCGGGGGAGAGGATGACCGGCTCGCTGGTCATGATCCCGCCGGCGGTGTCCTCCGAGTACTTGAGCAGCTGGCGCACCGACTCGGCCTCGTCGGGCTCCATCAGCTCGAGCAGCCGGTCGCGGTCGACGTGGTGCAGCTCGGAGAGCAGGTCCGCGGCGTCGTCGGGGTCCATCTCCTCCAGGACGTCGGCCGCGCGGCCCTCCTCCAGCGTGCCGAGGATGGTGATCTGCTCGGCCTCGGGGAGCTCGCCCAGGACGTCGGCCAGCCGCACGTCGTCCATGGCCTCGGCGACCTCGTGCCGGCGTTTGATCGGGAGCTCCTGGAGCGCGTGCGCCATGTCCGCTGCGTTCAGCTCCCGGTAGGTGGCGATCAGCGTCTCGGCGCCCTGCCCGGCCGGCGAGAGCGCCAGCCCGGTGACCTCGCCCCACTCGAGCTGGTGCAGCTGCCCGCGCCGGCCGATGCGACCGGGCTCCTGGACGGCGACCCGGGACAGCAGCCAGTCGCCGGTGCGGGTCTGCTCCATGCCGGCGTCGACGACCGTGGCCGGGCGGCCGGACTCGTTGATCGTCACCTGCCGGTCGAGCAGCTCGCCGAGCACGAGGGTCTCGCCGCCCCGCTGCTCGAACCGCTTGAGGTTGAGGGTGCCCGACGCGAGCATCACCGCTCCCGGGTCCAGCGCCGTCACCCGGCCCATCGGCACGAAGATCCGCCGCCGGGCGACCACCTCGACCACGAGGCCGAGGACGCGGGGGCAGGCGGTGCCCACCCGGAGCCCGACGACGACGTCGCGGACCTTCCCGACCCGGTCGCCGTTGGGGTCGAAGACGGTCAGCCCGGCAAGCCGGGAGACGTACGCCCTGGTCGCCGTCGTCACGGATCGGAAGGCTACCGTCGGCGCCGTGACTGCCCCGGTTGCGCTGGAGTACGAGGTCGTCGACGTGTTCGCCCCGCGGGCGTTCGCCGGGAACCCGCTGGCGGTGGTCTTCGCCGCCGACGAGCTCACGACGCAGCAGTGCCAGGCCCTGGCGAACGAGTTCCAGCTCTCGGAGACGTCGTTCCTGTGCGCCCCCACGGAGCCCGGCGCCGACTACCGGGTGCGGATCTTCACGCCCTACGCCGAGCTGCCCTTCGCCGGCCATCCGAGCGTCGGCGCGGCGCACACCCTGGTCCGCACCGGGCGGCTGCCGGCGGGGACGCTGCGCCAGGAGTGCGGGGCCGGGGTGCTCGACGTGGTGGTCGACGACGGCGGCGCGACCCTCTCCGGTGGCCGGCCGACGCTCCAGGACGGACCCGCGCCGGCTGTGCTGGCCGCTGCGCTCGGGCTGGACGAGGCCGACGTCACCGGGGTTCCCTCGGACGTCGCCGGCTGCGGCCTGCCCTTCGGCTACCTGTCCGTGTGCCCCGACGCCGTCGACCGGGCCGACCCCGACCGGGCCGCGCTCGCCGGGCTCGACGTCGGTGAGGGCGTGTCGGTGCTCTCCTGGGACGGCGCGACCGCGACCGCCCGCGCGCGCGTCTTCGCCCGCGACCTGAACTGGGGCGAGGACCCGGCCACCGGCTCCGCCGCGCTGGGCGCGGGGGTGTGGCTGGTCGAGAGCGGTCTGGTGGCCGGGGAGGGGACGACGTCGTTCACCGTGCGGCAGGGCGAGCGGATGGGGCGCCCCTCGGTCCTCGGGTGCACCGTCACCGCGGCCGGCGGGCGGGCGGTCGCGACCACCGTGCGCGGTGCCGTCGTCCCGGTGGCGAGCGGTCGGATCCGGGTGCCGTCCTGGTGAAGGGCCCTCCTGCCCCCCGCCACTCGCCCGCTCGCGGCGGGGCCCTGCAGGAGGGCCACGCGTCCTCCGCCTGGGCGCTGCACCGACCCGGGAGCCGGGACGTGGGCCTCCTCTCCCTCGCGGTCGTGGGGGTCTCGCTGTCGGCGCCGCTGACCGCGATGGTCACCGCGCCGATGCTGGCGCTGGCGTTCTGGCGCAACGCAGCGGGCGCGGCCGCGCTGGTGCCCGTGCTGCTCACCCGCGAGCGGGCCACGCTGGCCGGCCTGCGGGCGCGGGACCTGCGCAGCTCGGTGGTCGCGGGGCTCTTCCTCGCGGCGCACTTCGCCGCGTGGCTGCCGAGCCTGTCGATGACGACGGTGGCCGCCTCGGTCGCGCTGGTCACCACCACGCCGATCTGGACGGCGCTCGCGGCCCGGATCTCGGGGGTGCGGCTGCCGGCCGCGGTCTGGTGGGGGCTGCTCCTCGCGTTCGCCGGCGTCGTGCTGATCGTGGGCGTGGACGTCACGGTGAGCGCCGAGGCGCTCGCGGGCGATGCGCTGGCCCTGCTCGGGGCGATCTGCGCCGGCGGGTACGTCCTGGCCGGGGCGCGCGCCCGGCGGCGGCTGGCGACCTCGGCCTACGCCGTCGTCTGCTACTCCGTGTGCGCCGTCGTGATCGCGGTGGCGGCGCTGCTCGTCGACGCGCCGCTGGGCGGGTTCGAGGCCCGGGACTGGTGGCTGATCGCGGGCATCACCGTCTCCGCGCAGCTGTTCGGGCACACGCTGCTCAACCTGGTGCTCTCGTCGGTGGGCCCGACCGTGGTGAGCCTCGCCGTCCTGCTCGAGGTGCCCGGCGCGCTGCTGTTCGCGCTCGTCCTCCTCGGCCAGGTGCCGCCGCTGCTGGCGCTGCCCGGGGTCGTGCTGGTGGTGGCCGGGGTGGCGCTGGTGGTGCGGGCCGGGCGTCCGGCGACCCTGGTGGAGCCCGCCACCTGAGCAAGGACCCCCAGAAGGACCTCGGTCCCCCCCACTACTCGCAGGCTCGCGGCTGGACCCGGCACCGAGGCCTCCCGACCACTCGCAGGCTCGTGGCGGGCCCCTGCGACGGGGCCGACGGTCGATGATCAACGCGGCAGCGCGGGCGTGCGACGCCGTCGCTACCCTCCGGTAGCCGAACTTTCCGACCCACACGCGGAGGCACCGTGGCCGAGCTCCGATCCCGTCGTTCCAACCTGGCCGTCCCGGGCAGCAACCCCCGGTTCCTGGAGAAGGCCAAGGGCCTCCCCGCCGACCAGGTGTTCCTCGACCTGGAGGACGCGTGCGCGCCGCTGGCCAAGCCCGGCGCCCGCAAGAACATCGTCGCGGCGCTGAACGAGGGCGGCTGGGGCGACAAGATCCGCACCGTCCGGGTCAACGACTGGACGACGGAGTGGACCTACCGCGACGTCATCGAGGTCGTCGAGGGCGCCGGCGCCAACCTCGACTGCATCATGCTGCCGAAGGTCGTCGACGCCGCCCAGGTGCGCGCGCTGGACTTCCTGCTCACCCAGATCGAGAAGACCAACGGGCTGCCCGTCGGGCGCATCGGCATCGAGGCGCAGATCGAGACGGCGCAGGGCCTGATCAACGTCAACGACATCGCGTTCGCCAGCGACCGCATCGAGACGATCATCTTCGGCCCGGCCGACTTCATGGCCAGCATCAACATGAAGTCGCTGGTGGTCGGCGCCCTGCACCCGGACTACCCGGGTGACCCGTTCCACTACATCCTCATGCAGATCCTGATGGCCGCCCGCGCCCGTGGCGTGCAGGCCATCGACGGCCCGTTCCTGCAGGTGCGCGACGTGCCGGCGTTCGAGGAGGTCGCGAAGCGGTCGGCCGTCCTCGGCTTCGACGGCAAGTGGGTGCTGCACCCGGGCCAGATCGACGCCGCCAACGAGATCTACGCGCCGTCGCAGGAGGACTACGACCACGCCGAGCTGATCCTCGACGCCTACGACTGGTACACGTCGGAGGCCGGCGGCAAGAAGGGCTCGGCGATGCTGGGCGACGAGATGATCGACGAGGCCAGCCGCAAGATGGCGCTGGTCATCGCCGGCAAGGGCCGCGCCGCGGGCATGTCCCGGACGTCGTCCTTCACACCCCCCGAGGACTGAGAGGCCACGACGCGGCGGCTCCGGAGCGGTCCGGGGCCGCCGTTCGTCGTTCTCGCTACCTCCGCCAGAACAGGTGGTGGGTCACGCCGCTCGGGCTCGGCACGACGTCGCGGTGGAAGCGGTCGAGCAGCTCGTCCGGCGACTCCCACAGCCGGACGCCGGAGCCGAGCTGCACCGGCGAGACGGCCACGTGCAGGGTGTCGACGAGGTCGGCGGCGAGGAACTCCCGGATGACGGTGGCGCCGCCACCGAGCCGCACGTCCTTGCCCTGGGCGGCCGCACGCGCCTGCGCGAGCACCGTCCCGGGGTCGGCGTCCACGAAGTGGAACGTGGTGTCCGAGAGCGTGAACGAGGGACGGACGTGGTGGGTCATCACGAACACGGGCGTGTGGAACGGCGGTTCGGCACCCCACCAGCCCTGCCAGTCGAGGTCGCGCCACGGCCCGCGGTGCGGGCTGAACTTGTTGCGGCCCATGATCTCCGCGCCGATGCCGTGGGCGAAGTCGCGGGTGAAGTAGTCGTCGAGCCCGCGGCTGCCCCCGGGTTCGGAGCGGTTCGGGAAGCTCGCCGTGGCGAGGGCCCAGGCCATCAGCTCGCCGGGGTCGGCGTGGCCGAACGGCCGCTCGAGGCTCTGCCCCTCGCCGGCGCCGAAGCCGTCGCTGGAGACCGTGAGGTTCTGCACCCTGAGCAGTTGAGCCACCGTTGCCCCTCTCGTCGTCGGTGGAGGGGGGACCGCTGGAGCGCCCGGAACTCATCGCCGCCAACGGCGAGCGGCGATCAGGGGCCGAAGCCGGTGCTGGTCAGCGCCGCGAACGCGACGATCCAGAGCACGATCATGAGCACGAAGAAGCCGGTGACCAGGCCGCCGACGATGATCCCGGCCAGCGCCAGGCCGGCACCCTCCTCGCCGGTCTCGCGGATCTGCCGGCGGGCGATGATGCCGAGCACCAGCCCGACGGGCGCGAAGACGAACGCCATGACCAGGGCGAGGATCGCCAGGGTGTTCGTCGGCCGGCCCCACTGCGGCGGGCCGTATCCCGGCGGGGCGCCGTAGCCGGGCGGACCGTAGGGCTGCCCGTAGCCGGGGGGCGGGCCGTATCCCGGCGGTGGGCCGTAGCCGCCCTCCGGCGGGTCGTCACGGTAGGTCACCGCCGCACGCTAGCCCGCCTCGGTCTCCTCCGGCTCGACCACCGCGCCCTCGCCCGGCATCCCCCGCTCCCGGCTCCGCGGCGCTCCGCCGCGCGGCCACTCCCGGAAGCGGGTGAACGCGACCGGGAGCCCGCGGGCGACGGTCAGGTCGGCGCTGTCCATGGCCTGCAGGTGCAGGTGCGGCTGGGTCGAGTTGCCGGAGTTGCCGCACCCGGCCAGGTGCTGTCCGGGGCGGACCGCATCACCCACCGAGACGCGGAGCGAACCGGATCGCAGGTGGGCCAGCGCGACGAACCGGCCGGGCGCCGGCAGCGCGATGACGACGTGATTGCCCGCCACGGCGGGAACCCCCTGGCGCAGCCGCCCGGCCTGGCCCAGCGCGTAGCCGAGCAGGGCGAGCTGGGAGCGGCGCGCCCCGTGGTCGGGCTCGCCGTCGTGCACGTGGACGACGACGCCACCGGCCGGGGCGAGGACCGGCCGGTCGAAACCCACGAAGCGCTCCGGCGGTTCGACGGCCAGGAGCGTGCGCCAGTCGCGGGTGCCGGCCGTCCGGTGCCGGTCGTCGACGGGGAGGAAGTCGACGGCGTACCGCTCGCCGAGCACGTCCACGCCGTGGGACGGCACCCGCCGCGCCGGGCTGTTCTGCGTCAGCCAGCGGCCGCGGAACGGCAGGGCGAGCTCCACCTCGGGCGGTCCGCCCACCGGCGCCGATGCCTCGCGCATGCCGCCGAGCCTAGGGGCCGGGCGGGTCGTGCTCGCCGGTCCGCCGCGCGCGGGAGTGACCGAGCGCACGCAGAGCCCGGGGACCGGGTGCCCCATACTCACCGGTAACCCGGACACCGGCGTCCCCGAGGAGCGAACCTGTGACCCGTCTGGCCCAGACCGCCGACCTGACCGACATCCAGCGCGAGATCCTGTCGACGGTCAGGAGCTTCGTCGACCGCGAGATCATCCCGAACGCGCAGGAGCTCGAGCACGGCGACACCTACCCGCAGGAGATCGTCGACGGGCTCAAGGAGCTGGGCATCTTCGGGCTGATGATCCCCGAGGAGTACGGCGGCCTCGGCGAGTCGCTGCTCACCTACGCGCTGGTGGTCGAGGAGATCGCCCGCGGCTGGATGAGCGTCTCCGGCGTCATCAACACCCACTTCATCGTGGCGTACATGCTCAAGCAGCACGGCACGCAGGAGCAGAAGGAGTACTACCTGCCCCGCATGGCCACCGGCGAGGTGCGCGGTGCCTTCTCGATGTCCGAGCCGGGGCTGGGCTCCGACGTCGCCGGCATCCGCACCAAGGCCGTGAAGCAGGCCGACGGCGGTTACGTCATCGACGGCCAGAAGATGTGGCTGACCAACGGCGGCAGCTCCACCCTGGTCGCGGCGCTGGTGCGCACCGACGAGGGCGCCGAGAAGGTCCACCAGAACCTGACGACGTTCCTGGTCGAGAAGCCGGCCGGGTTCGGCGAGGTCAAGCCCGGGCTCACCATCCCCGGCAAGATCGACAAGATGGGCTACAAGGGCGTCGACACCACCGAGCTGGTGTTCGACGGCTACCGGGCGGAGGCCACCGACATCCTCGGCGGCGAGCCCGGCCGTGGCTTCGCCCAGATGATGGACGGCGTCGAGGTCGGCCGGGTCAACGTCGCCGCCCGCGCCTGCGGCATCTCGATCCGCGCCTTCGAGCTCGCCGTCGCCTACGCCCAGCAGCGGGAGACCTTCGGCAAGCCGATCGCCCAGCACCAGGCGATCGCCTTCCAGCTGGCCGAGATGGCCACCAAGGTCGAGGCCGCGCACCTGATGATGGTCAACGCCGCCCGCCTCAAGGACGCCGGCAAGCGCAACGACGTCGAGGCCGGCATGGCCAAGCTGATCGCCAGCGAGTACTGCGCCGAGGTCACCACGCAGTCCTTCCGCATCCACGGCGGCTACGGCTACTCCAAGGAGTACGAGATCGAGCGCCTCATGCGCGAGGCGCCGTTCCTGCTCATCGGCGAGGGCACCAGCGAGATCCAGAAGACGATCATCAGCCGCGGTCTGCTCAAGGAGTACAAGCTCAAGGGCTGAGAACCCGTTGAACGCCTGAGACCCAGAACCACTTCGGTTCTGGGTCTCTCGCGTTCACTCCTGCGTGCGCGTGTATGCAGGAGCCATGCGTGCAGCGGGAGTGACCGAGTTCGGTGGGCCGGAGGCCCTGCACATCGTCGAGGTGGAGCCCGAGCCCCTGGGGCCGGGTCAGGTGCGGCTGCGGGTCGAGGCGGCCGCGGTGAGCCCGACCGACACCCACGCCCGCAGCGGCGCCTACGCCGGACGTGACCCGGTGAAGACCCCACCGTGGGTGCCGGGGATGGACGTCGCCGGCGTCGTCACCGAGCTCGGCGAGGGCGTCGACCACCTGTCCGTGGGCGACCTGGCGATGGGGATCGTCGTGCCCTTCGGGCCCTACGGCGCCTACCGCGAGGACAAGGTGCTGCCGGGCGGCTCCGTCGTCCGCGCGCCGGCCGGGGCGACCGCCGTCGAGGCGTCGACCCTGCCCATGAACGGGCTCACCGCCCGGCTCGCCCTGGACCTCATGGCGCTGCAGCCGGGTCAGGTGCTCGCGGTGACCGGCGCGGCGGGCGCCTTCGGCGGCTACGTGGTGCAGCTGGCGAAGGCCGACGGGCTCACCGTGGTGGCCGACGCCTCCGGGGCCGACGAGGAGCTGGTACGGGGGCTGGGCGCCGACGTCGTCGTCCGGCGCGGGGACGACGTCGCCGACCGGATCCGCGAACACTTCCCCGAGGGCGTCGACGGGCTGGCCGACGGATCGGTGCAGGACGAGCAGGTGCTGCCCGCCGTCCGCGACGGGGGAGCGGTGGCCACGGTGCGCGGCTACCGCGGCAACGGCGAGCGCGGCCTGCGTTTCTTCCCGACCATGGTCCGGAAGGTCGCCGAGGACCGGGCGGCGCTGGACCGGCTCCGCCAGCAGGTCGAGGAGGGTGCGGTGACCCTCCGGGTGGCCCGCACGTTCCCCGCCGAGCAGGCGGCCGAGGCGCACCGGGTGCTGGAGGCGGGGGGCGTGCGCGGACGGCTCGTGCTCACCTTCTGAGGCGGCGGGTCCGGTTGAGCGCCGACCGGGGCGGGCACCTGCGGCGGGACGACCTGGGACGGACGGAGACCCCCGCATGACCTTCTCGATCGTGGCCCGCTGCCCGCACACCGGTGAGTTGGGAGTCGGTGCCCTGACCGCGCTCATGGGGGTCGGCAAGCTCGTGGGGCACGCCTCGCCGGGCGTCGGCGCCGCCGCGTCTCAGGCGTCGATGAACCCCTACCTCGCCGTGGACGGGCTGCGGCTGATGGCCGAGGGGCTGGAGGCGCCGGCCGCGCTGGACGAGGTGCTCCGCCGTGATCCCGGTCGCGACGTGCGGCAGTGCGGCTTCGTCGACCGCAATGGCTGCACGGCCGCGTGGACCGGTGGGCGCAGCCTCGGCTGGTCGGGGCACTTCGAGGACGACGCGGTCGTGGTGTCGGGCAACCGGCTGGTCGGCCGGCAGACGCTCGAGGCGGCCCTCGAGGCGTTCCACGCCCACCGGGACCGCGAGCTCGCCGAGCGGCTGGTGCTGGCCGTGGAGGCCGGCGAGGCGACCGGCGCCGACACGGAGGGCTCCCGCTCCGGGCACGTGCTGGTGCTGGGGTCGGAGGCCTACCCCCTCTGGGACATCCGCGTCGACTCGGACAAGGACCCCGCGCTGCGGCTGCGCGAGCTGTTCGAGGAGTACCGCACCGACTTCCTGCCCGAGGTGCAGCGGCTGCCCACCCGCCGCGACCCCGTGGGCGCGGCCACCCGCGAACTGCTGGAGGCCTGACCGGGGAGCGCCGTCCGGGCGGGGAACCTGCGGGAGGGGGTTTTCCACAGCCGGCGTTGGACCGGTTCGGCGCCGTCCGCCTACGGTCCCGGCGTGCGCGTCCAGGTCAGCGTCGGGCAGACCGACGGCACGCTGCTCGACGTCGCCGTCGACGTGGACGACGACCTGCCGGTCGGCCGGCTGGCCGCGGAGCTGGGCCGGGTCGTCGGCCTGCCCGCCGCGGGGGTGTGGCTCGCCGGCGGCCGGCTCGACGACGAGCAGCCGGTGGGGGAGAGCGACCTCGTCGACGGCGCCGTCGTCCACCTGACCGCGCCCGCGGCCGCGCCGGCCGGCCCGCGTGGCTGGCAGCTGCGGGTGCGCAGCGGCCCGTGCAGCGGGCTGGTCGCCGAGCTGCCGATGGGCGAGCACGAGCTCGGCCGCAGTGGCGCGTTCGGCTTCACCGACCGCTCGATGTCCCGCCGGCATGCGGTGCTGCGGATCGGCGCGGACGGCGCGACGCTGCGCGACCTCGGCTCGGCCAACGGCACCACGGTCGAGGGCGCGCCGGTGCCCGAGGACGACGACGTGGCGTTCGCCTCCGGTCAGGTCGTGCAGCTCGGTGACACCCAGCTGGTCGTCGAGCCGGCCCCCGTCGCCGACGCCGCCGTCGAGCCGGCCGGCCCGGGGGCGCGTGCCTTCGTCCGTGCCCCCCGGCTGCTCCCCTCGGCACCCGAGGTGCGCATCCAGCTGCCGCAGGAGCCGGCGCCGCGGGAGCCCCGCCGGTTCCCGCTGGTGATGGTCCTCGTGCCGCTGCTCGTCGGCGTCGTGCTGGCGGTCGTCCTGCGCTCGCCGCTGTACCTGGTGTTCGCCGTCGCCGGCCCGGTGGTGATGATCGGCAACACCGTGGCCGACCGCCGGCAGGGCGCCCGTGAGGAGCGCCGGGCGCGCGAGGAGCACGCCCGGGAGCTCGCCCGCGCCCGGGCGCGGATCGACCGCGCCGTGGCCGAGGAGACCGCCCGCCGGCGCGACGCGCACCCGGACCCGGCGACCGCGCTGCTCACCGCCGTCCTGCCAGGCCGCCGGCTGTGGGAGCGGCGCCGCACCGACCCCGACGCCCTCGACCTGCGGCTGGGCGCGGCCGACCTGCCCGCCCGCGTGGTGGTCACCGACCGGTCGGGGCGCGACGAGCCGCCGCAGCAGCGCACCGTGCACGCCGCGCCCGTCGTGGTGCGGCTCCGCGAGGCCGGTGTCGTCGGCCTGGCCGGCCCGGCCGCCCCGCTGGCCGGCCTGCTGCGGTGGGTGGTGCTGCAGCTGGCGGTCACCCACCCGCCGCGCGACCTGGCGCTCACGTTGCTCACCGCGCGCAGCCAGGCGGACTGGAGCTGGGTGCGCTGGCTGCCGCACGCCCGCCCGGCCGACGGCGAGGGGCCGGTCGCGTCCGTCGGCAACGACACCGAGACGGTGGCCGCCCGGGTCGCGGAGCTGGCGGCGCTCGTCCGCACCCGCCGCTCGGCGACGGCCGGCGGCGGGCGCCTGCTCCCGGAGTCCTTCCCGGCGCACGTGCTCGTCGTCCACGGGTTCCGGTCGCTGCGTGCCACCCCCGGGCTGGCCCAGCTGCTGCAGGACGGCCCCGCGTTCGGGGTGTACGCCGTCTGCGCCGACGAGGAGGAGCGCTTCCTGCCGGAGGCGGCCACGGCGACCGCCGTCCTCGACCCGGGCGAGGAGGCGCGGCTGGTCGTCCGGCGCAGCGGCCGCGACCCGGTGCCCGGCGTGCTCGCCGAGCCGGTGCCCGCGGAGCTGGCCGAACGCGCGGCCCGGGCGCTGGCCCCGTTGCGCGACGTGAGCCCGGAGGAGGACGACGCCGTCCTGCCCGACAGCGTGCGGCTGCTCGACCTACTCGGGCTCGAGCCGCCCACCGCCGACGGCGTGCGTGCCCGCTGGCAGCTCGCGGGCCGGAGCACGCGGGTGGTGGCCGGCGCGGGTCTGCACGGGCCGTTCACCCTCGACCTGCGCACCGACGGCCCGCACGGGCTGGTCGCCGGGACCACCGGCGCGGGGAAGTCGGAGCTGCTGCAGACGATGATCGCGTCCCTGGCGGTGGCCAACCGCCCGGACGCGCTCAACCTCGTGCTGGTCGACTACAAGGGCGGCAGCGCGTTCAAGGACTGCGTGCACCTGCCGCACACCGTCGGCATGGTCACCGACCTCGACGCCCACCTCGTCGAACGGGCGCTCACCTCGCTCGGCGCGGAGCTCAGGTACCGCGAGCACCGGCTGGCCGCGGCCGGCGTCAAGGACATCGAGGACTACGTCGAACTGCAGGCCCGCGACCCCGGCTCGCCGCCGCTGCCCCGGCTGCTCATCGTCATCGACGAGTTCGCCTCGCTGGCGCGGGAGCTGCCCGACTTCGTGGCCGGGCTGGTGAGCATCGCCCAGCGCGGGCGGTCGCTGGGCATCCACCTGCTGCTGGCCACCCAGCGGCCCAGCGGCGTCGTCTCGCCGGAGATCCGGGCGAACACCGACCTGCGCATCTCGCTGCGCGTCACCGACGCGGCCGACAGCAGCGACGTGCTCGAGGCCCCCGACGCCGCGCGCATCGCCCGGTCCGCGCCCGGCCGCGGGTTCGCGCGGCTCGGGCACGGCGCGCTGGTGCCCTTCCAGGCGGGCCGCATCGGGGGCCGGCGTCCCGGCCAGGGCGCCGTGGCCGCGGCGGCGCCGTTCGCCGTCCCCCTCGGCTGGCACCAGCTGGGGTACGCGCCACCGCGGCGGCCGGCGACGGCGAGCCGGGCCTCCGACGCCGAGGTCACCGACCTGTCGGTGCTCGTCGACGCCGTCCGCGGCGCTGCGCAGGCCGAGGGCGTGCCCGCGCAGCGCAGCCCGTGGCTGCCGGCGCTGCCCGCACGGGTGCTGGTCGCCGACCTGGCGGACCCGGTGGACGGCCGGGCGACCTGGCTGCCCTACGGGCTGCAGGACCTCCCCGCGACCCAGGAGCGGCGGGTGGCCGCCTTCGACCCCGCGGTCGACGGGCACCTGCTGGTGGTCGGCTCGCCGAAGAGCGGCCGGTCGCAGCTGCTGCGCACCCTGGCCGGGGCCGCCGGCGCGCGCTGCTCGACCGCCGACGTGCACCTGTACGCCCTCGACTGCGGCAACGGGGCGCTGCTGCCGCTGGCCGACCTGCCGCACTGCGGCGCGGTGGTGACCCGCACCCAGACCGAGCGCGCCACCCGGCTGCTCGACCGGCTCGCCCGCGAGCTGGAGCGCCGCCAGCAGGTGCTGGCCGAGGGCGGCTTCGCCGACGTGAGCGAGCAGCGCCGATCGGTGCCGCCGGGGGAGCGGCTGTCGCACGTCCTGCTCCTGCTCGACCGCTGGGAGGGGTTCACGCCGACGCTCGGCGAGGTCGACGGCGGCCGGCTCTCCGACGTGCTGACGACCCTCCTCCGGGAGGGGGCCTCCGCCGGGATCTCGGTGGTGGTCACCGGCGACCGGTCGCTGGGCACCGGCCGGCTGTCGTCGCTCACCGACAGCCGGCTGGTGCTGCGGCTCGCGGACCGGGGCGACTACCCGCTGGTCGGCGTGCCCGGCCGGCAGGTGCCCGGGGAGCTGCCGCCCGGGCGGGCGGTCACCGTCGAGGGGGCGATCGAGACGCAGGTCGCGCTGCTCGCCCCCGACGAGTCGGGGCAGGGGCAGGCGGCGGCGCTCGCCGAGATCGCGAAGGCGGCGCACGTGCGCGACGCGATGGTGCCGCGGGCGGCCCGCCCCTTCCGGGTCGACGCGCTGCCCGCGCGCCTGGGCTTCGCGGCCGCCTGGGAGCTGCGCCCGGCCGGCGCCGGCGCGGGGTTCGCCCTGGTCGGCGTCGGTGGCGACGAGCTGGCCGCCGCCGGCCCCGACCTGGTCCAGCGGGGGCCCGCGTTCGTCGTCGCCGGGCCGGCGCGCTCGGGCCGGAGCACGGTGCTGGCCGTCATGGCCGAGTCGCTGCTGCGGCAGGGCACGTCGGTCGTCGTGTGCGCGCCGAAGGTCTCACCGCTGCGGGCCCTGGCCGGCCGGCCCGGCGTGCTGGACGTCGTGCTGGACCCGGCGGCCCCGGCGGAGCGCTGGCAGGAACTGCTCCGCTCCGTACCCGGCCGGCCGCTGGTCCTGCTGCTGGACGACGGCGAGGTGCTGCGGGACTGCCCGGCGGGGGAGGTGTTCCGCGAGGTCGTGCGCGGCGCCGTCCCCGGCTGCGGCCTGGTGCTGGCCGGGAACGCCGACGGCATCTGCACCGGCCTGTCGGGCTGGCAGGTGGAGGCGCGGAAGGCGAGGCAGGGCGTGCTGCTGTCGCCGCAGGGGAGCACGGACGGCGACCTGATCGGCGTGCGCCTCCCGCGCGGTGCCGTGGGCGGGCCGCTCCGGCCGGGTCGCGCGCTGCTCCACCTGGGCGACGGCGAGCTGCGGACCGTCGCCGTCCCGGCTCCTCCGGGCGCGCCCTGACCCGACCGGCGACGGCGGCCCGGGACGACGACGGCCGCCTCGCGCGGGGCGGGGCGGCCGTCGTCGTGCGGTGGGCTGATCAGCGGCCGAGCGCACCGGCCAGCTGGGCGTCGGCGTCGCGGAAGGTGGCGGCGGCCTGGGTCAGGTACTGGGCCATGCCGTCGAGGCCCGCGACCATGTTCCGGGCGCCGGTGGTGAACTCGTCGTAGGAGGCGGAGAAGCTGCGGCTGGAGGCGTCGGTGACGTAGCCCTCGGCTACGAGCTGGTCGACGAGGGCCTTGAGCTGACCGAGCATGCCGTCGATCTCGACCCGCCCGTTGGTGAGCCGGCCGGCCGCGTCTTCCATCTGCTGGTAGGTGACGTTGACGTTCGCCATGGTGAGTCCAATCGGGAGGTCCGGGTGCTCCGGGCACCGGAGGATGCGGATACGCGGCGGAACGTAACAACGGATGCCGGTCGACCGGGCCGCTCCGCGGGAACCTGTGGACAACCCGCGCGGGGAGCCTGCCGGACTCGCGCCGGAGGCCGATGCCCTGTTTGCTGGCGGGCGTCGGACCTGCGGAGGGAGCTCGGAAATGGTGCACAGGCTCGTGGTCAGCTACGGACAGCCGGAGGACCCGGCCGCCTTCGACGCGTACTACCGGGAGACGCACACGCCCCTGGCGCTGCGGCAGCCCGGCCTGGTGCGGCTGACCTACGGCAAGCCGGTGTCGCTGGACCCGGCGCAGCCCGCGCCCTACCTGATCGCCGAGCTCGACTTCGACTCCGAGGAGGCGATGGGGCAGGCCATGGCCTCGCCCGAGGGGCGGGCGGCCGGCAAGGACCTCGCCAACTTCGCCACCGGCGGCGCCACCTTCGTGCACTTCGACGTGCAGCAGGCGAGCTGAGCCGGTGAACGGTGCACAGGCGCTCATCCGGACGCTGGTGAGCGCGGGCGTTGACGTCTGCTTCGCCAACCCCGGGACGTCGGAGATGCACTTCGTCGCCGCGCTGGACGACGTGCCGGAGATGCGCGGTGTGCTGACCCTCTTCGAGGGCGTGGCCACCGGCGCGGCCGACGGCTGGGCGCGGATGACCGGCCGGCCCGCCGCGACGCTGCTGCACCTCGGGCCGGGCATGGGCAACGGGCTGGCCAACCTGCACAACGCCCGCCGGGGCACGGCGCCGATGCTCAACGTCGTCGGCGACCACGCCCGCTCGCACAAGCGCCTCGACGCCCCGCTGGAGTCGGACATCGACGCCGTCGCCGGGACCTTCTCGACCTGGCTGCGCCGGTCGCTGTCACCCGCCGACGTCGCCGCCGACGCCGCCGAGGCGGTGGCCGCCGTCGCCACCGGTGGCATCGCGACGCTCATCCTCCCGGCCGACGTCTCCTGGGAGGAGGGCGCCGACGTCGCGGAGCCGCTCCGGGTGCGGCCGCGGCCGCACGTCGCCCCGTCCGTGGTCGAGGACGTGGCCTCGGTCGTGCGGTCCGCCGAGCCGGTGGTGCTCCTGCTCGGTGGCGACGTCATGACCGAGGAGGGCCAGCTGGCCGCCGCCCAGGTCGCCGCGGGCACCGGGGTCCGGCTGATGGCCGAGACGTTCCCGGCCCGGTCGGCGCGCGGCGCCGGCCTGCCCGACCTGCACCGGCTGCCCTACCCGCCGGAGATGGCGATGGCCGCCCTCGCCGGCACCCGGCACCTGGTGCTCGCCGGCACCACCGCGCCGGTGCACTTCTTCGGCTACCCCGGGGTGCCCGGCCACCCGGTGCCCGAGGACTGCGCGGTGCACGTGCTCAGCGCCCCGGGCGAGGACGGCGTCGCCGCGCTGCGGGCGCTGGCCGACGTCGTCGCGCCGGACGCGAAGCCGGAGGTCGCGGAGTTCGAGCGGCCCGAGCTGCCCACCGGCGAGCTGACCCCGCGCAGCATGGCCGCGGTGGTGGGCGCGCTGCTGCCCGAGGACGCCGTCGTCGTCGACGAGGCGCTCACCTCCGGCGCGGGGCTCACCGAGATGACCTCGGCCGGCCCGCGCCACGACTGGCTCTCGCTCACCGGCGGCGCGATCGGCGACGGGCTTCCGATGGCGCTGGGCGCGGCGGTGGCCTGCCCCGACCGGCCGGTGATCGGCATCCAGGCCGACGGCAGCGCGATGTACACGATCTCGGCGCTGTGGAGCTACGCCCGCGAGCAGGCCGACATCACGACGATCGTCTGCGACAACGGCTCGTACGCGATCCTCGAGCACGAGCTCAAGCGGGTGGGCGCGGCCAACGACGGCGAGCGGGCGCGGCAGCTGCTCGACCTGGGCGGCCCCCGGCTGGACTTCGCGGCGATCGCGCAGGGGATGGGCGTGCCGGCGAGCCGTGCGACGACCGCCGACGAGCTGGCCGACCAACTGCGGCGGGCGCTGGCCGAGCCCGGCCCGCACCTCATCCAGGCCGTCCTGCGCTGAGGTCGTCCGGGGGGTGGGGTACCGGTCCGTCACCCGGATGGAGTACACAGAGGCGCTCCGCTGTGACGAGCAGCACAGTGTCGACGAAGGAGTCGTCTCGTGTCCCTGCACCGCAACCGGTTGGCCCCCCTCGCTGTCGCGGCAGGCGTGGGTCTTGGTGTGTTCACCGTCGGGGGCCCCGCCCTCGCCGTCCCCCCGTCCTCCGACGAACAGGTGTCGAACCCGGACTGGCAGCCGGTTCAGCAGTCGCCGAAGGAGCGGGTCTACAACCTGCGCTGGACGGTCGCCGACCCGCGCTACGACTACGCCGGTGAGACCGCCGGCCAGGAGTTCGTGCCCCTGACCGACGAGGCCGGCAACCCGATCAGCAAGGTGCTCTACGGCACCGACCGCGGCTCCGCGTACCGCATCGAGGTGCCGCTGGACTGGAACGGCGACGTCGTCTTCTGGGAGCACGGCTACCGGGGCACCGGCACCACCGTCTACGTCAGCGACCCCAGCTACGACCTGCGGCGCACCTACATCGAGAACGGCTTCGCCTGGGCGGCCTCCTCCTACGGCGAGAACCGGTACGACATCGAGGCCGGTGCGCTCGCCACCGAGCGGCTGGCGCGGATCTTCGACGCGCGGGTCGGGCGGGCCGAACAGCGGTACCTGCAGGGCGTCTCGATGGGCGGGCACGTCATCGGCACGCTCCTGGAGCGCGACCGCGGCGTCGAGTGGGACGGCGCGGCGCCGATGTGCGGCGTCATGGGCGACTTCGAGCTCTACGACTTCTTCCTCGACTACAACCTGCTCGCGCAGACGCTCGCCGGGGTGGACGCCTACCCGTTCCCCTCCCAGTCGGAGTACTTCGCCGAGGTCGTGCCGCAGATCAAGGCCGCGCTCGGCACCCCGACCACGCCGACCCCGGTGTACGAGGGGCTGACCGAGGAGGGCGAGGTCTTCCGCGCCAACATCACGGCGATCACCGGCGGCGAGCGCCCCGGTGACGACGAGGCCTTCGGCTACTGGGAGGGGCAGAACTTCGTCTACGGCGTCGTGACCAACGAGCCCAGTGGCCTCGCGGGCGTGCTGCCGGGTGCGGTCTGGACCAACGCCGACCAGGACTACCCGGTGGACCACACCTTCGAGGACGGCTCCACGCTCGACCAGCGCGTGGAGCGGGTGGCGCCGGCGCCCGGGACCCGGAGCACCCGCCTGGCGGTCCCCGTCCCGGCGCTCACCGGTGACATCGACGTCCCGGTGCTCTCCTCGCACACCCTCGGTGACTACTACGTGCCGTTCTCCATGGAGCAGCACTACGCCGCCGACGTCGCCGCGCAGGGCAACGCGGACCTGCTGGTCCAGCGGGCGATCCGGGCCGCCGGGCACTGCGAGTACACGCCCGAGGAGGCGGCCGACCAGTTCCTCGACCTGGTCGACTGGGTGGAGAACGGCGTGACGCCCGCGGGCGCCTCGGTGCTCGACCCCGAGGTCGTCGCCGACCCGAACTACGGGTGCGAGTTCACCACGCCGGTGCGCACCGGCACGCGGTCCTTCTACGAGGAGTGCCCGGCGCCGGGCGCCGGGGGCTGACCCGCAGCACGGCTGACCACCGAGGGCCCTCCTCCCCGCACCGGGGAGGAGGGCCCTCCGCGTCGGTGGGCCCGGCGCGACCGCCCCCGGGTGGCCGGCGTCCGGCGGCGCTGCCTAGATTGCCGGGCAGTGGACGGCGGAGCGGAACGGGAGCCGGAACCCGCCGCACCCCGGCCGTCCCGCCGGCTGGTCACCGACCCCGTGTTCGGGCCCTACTGGGCCGGCAAGCTGCTCGCCAACGTCGGCATCTGGATCCAGAACATCGCGAGCGCGGCGCTGGTCTGGCAGCTGACCGCGTCGGCGTTCCTGGTCGGGATGGTCAGCTTCGCCCAGTTCGTGCCGCAGCTGGTGCTGACCCCGGTGAGCGGCGCGATGGCCGACCGGGGCAGCCCGCGCCGGCAGATCCTGCTCGGCCGCGCGCTGTGTGCGCTCGGGGCCGCGGTGCTGGCCGGCTGGGTCCTGCTCACCCCCGACGTGGCCGACGTGCCGCCGTGGGTCGTGATGGTCTGCGCGCTCGTCGTCGGCATCGGGTTCTCCGTCGGCGGGCCGGCGATGCACTCGCTGCTCCCGTCGCTGGTGCGCCCGGGTGAGCTGCCCCGCGCCGTCGCCCTGGACAACCTGACGCTGTCGGTGGGCCGTGCGGTCGGGCCGGCCGTGGGCGGCGTCGTGGCCGCCACCGCCGGGTACGGCGTCGCCTTCGGCCTGGCCGCGGTCGGCCACGTCGTCTTCCTGCTGGCGGTGTTCCGGCTCCGGACGCCGGGTGCGGCCACCGCGCCGGGCCCGCGCCTGTCGGTCGCCGCGGGGATCCGCTACCTGCGCACCGACCCGGTGGTGGGCGTCCTGTTGCTCGGCATCACCGCGGTCGGGATCGGCGCCGACCCCGCCGTCACGCTCGGCCCGGCGCTGTCCGACCGGCTCGGCGGCGGCCCGGAGCTGGTCGGCCTGCTGGCCTCCGCCTTCGGCGTCGGCGCGCTCCTGGGCTTCGTCGTCCACGCCGCCCTGCTCCGCTTCCTCGACCACGCGCGGCTGGCGACCACCGGTCTGGTGCTGCTGGCACTGTCGGCGGTCGGGCTGGCGCTGGCCGGGAGCGAGGCCGCCGCGGTGGCGGCCTTCGCGGTGGGTGGCGTGGGGATGACGCTGGCCATGAACGGCGTCACCACGTTGCTCTACGACCGCGTCCCGCGCGAGTACATCGGCCGCATCATGGCGCTCTGGCTGGTCGGCTTCGTCGGTTCGCGGCCGCTGGCCGCGGCGCTCAACGGGGCGCTCACCGACCTGGTGTCGGTCGTCGCCGCCCTGCTCGCGACGGCGGTGTTCGTGCTGGGCGTGGCGGCCGTGTGCCGACCGTCGGTGCTGCGCCGCCCCGCCCCGGGGCGGTGAGGGCGGGCATCATCGGGCGGGTGGTCCGGTCGGTACTGGTGAGCGTTGGTGCGGTGGTGCTGCTGCTCGTGGTCGTGGTCGGCCTGCTGTGGGTGTTCCAGCGCAACCTCGTCTACCTGCCCGACGGCGGGCCGGCGCGCCCGGTCGAGGTCGCCCTCCCTAGCGGCCGGGAGGTCGTCCTGACCACCGGGGACGGGCTGGAGCTCGCCGGCTGGCACCTGCCGGCCGAGGGGGACGGCGCGCCGACGGTCCTGGTGGCCAACGGCAACGGCGGCTCCCGGGACCTGCGCGCCCCCCTCGCGCAGGCGCTCGGCGAGGCCGGGCTGGGGGTGCTGCTGTTCGACTACCGGGGCTACGCCGGCAACCCGGGGAGCCCCACCGAGGAGGGGCTGGCGTCCGACGTCCGCGCCGCGCGGGACTTCCTCCTCGACGAGGGCGTCGCGCCAGACCGGCTCCTCTACTTCGGTGAGAGCCTGGGCGCCGCCGTCGTCACCGAGCTGGCCACCGAGCACCCACCGGCCGGCCTGGTCCTGCGCTCGCCGTTCGTCGACCTGCCGGCGGTGGCCGCGGAGCACTACCCGGTCCTGCCGGTGCGGGCGCTGCTGCGCGACCGCTTCCCGGTGGCCGAGCGGATCGCGCGGGTCGAGGTGCCCACGACGGTCGTGCTGGGCACCGAGGACTCGATCGTGCCGCCGGAGCAGAGCCGCGCCGTCGCCGAGGCGGCCGCCCGGCTGCACAGGCTGGTCGAGGTGCCCGGCGCGGACCACAACGACCGGGTGCTGCTGGACGGGGACGCGCTGGTCGACGCCGTCGTCGAACTGGCCGAGCAGACCACCGGCTGGTCCCGGCCCTGACCGGGGTGGCGGCTGAGCGGTTCCCGCCGCCCGGAGCTCGCCGGGCGACGGCGCGAGCACTCCTCCGGTCGCTCACGCGGCGGGACGGCTCGGGTGGCCGCCCCCGCCGCGTGCCGCGATCAGGCCGGAACCGGCTGCTCCACCGAACGGCGGCCGCGCTGCAGGGCCAGCACGCCGGCGACGGCGACGACCACACCCACCACCGGCGGGATGAACCACCCGGCCTCGCTGCTCCACCAGGCGGCGAACGCGGCGACCACGTACACGGCCAGGTTGCGCCACTCGACATCCGGGAGCGCGGTATCGGCCGGCATGCCGCGTCGCCAGCGCGCCAGGAAGTCGCCGATCACCACGCCGCCCAGCGGCGGGATCAGGATGCCCAGCCACACCAGGTACTCGATCAGGTTCTCGTAGATGCCGGTGATGGCCAGCAGCGTCCCGATGACCACGCCGCCGATCACGAACGGCTTCTTCGACCGCGAGTTCGCGATCTCCGCGCCGGCGACGCCGAAGTTGTAGGCGGTGTTGTCGTTGGTGGTCCACAGGTTGGCGACGAGGAAGACCAGCCCCCAGCCGACCAGCCCCAGCTGGTAGAGGACCAGGACGAAGTCGCCCTCCCCGAAGCTGATCGCCCCGATCGCGCCGAAGCCCAGCATCAGCAGCTCGCCGATCAGGAAGGCGACGAGGCAGGCCCAGAAGCCGCTCAGCGGCGTTCGGGCGAACCGGGTCCAGTTGGGCGCCTGCGTACCGCCGGAGGCGAAGGTGCCGACGACGATGGTGATCGCGGTGGCCAGCGGCATCGTCGTGGCCGGCTCGACACCCGTGAGACCGCTCCAGCCGCCGACCTCGTCCAGCGAGCGCCAGGTGACCCAGCCGGCCAGCACCAGCATGAGCGGCACGGAGACCACGGACAGCGCGTACATCCCCTTGTAGCCGAAGTACGCCGTGACGCCCATGAGCGCCCCACCGGCCAGCATGAGCAGGACCTCGGCGGCCCGGCCCTGCCACTCCAGCGCGCTGGCGGTGAGCCCGGCCAGGGTCGCGACGGTGACCCCGTACCAGCCGACCTGCGTGCCACCCAGCAGCAGCGACGCCAGCTTGGCGCCCCGCCGGCCGAGGGCGTACCGGCACATCATCACCGTGGTCAGCCCGGTGCGGGCACCGATGCCGCCGATCAGGGCGACGTACACGCCGAGGACGGCGCTGCCCAGCAGCAGCACCCAGATCAGCGAGCCGACGTCGAACGCGGCGCCGATCTGCGCGCCGGCCAGCATGGTGGGCGTGAAGAAGGTGAAGCCGAGCAGGACGATCGCCAGGGAGAACAGCGACCTCCGGGCGTGCGCCGGCACCGGGTCGATCGGGTAGTCGGGATCGACGACAGCCGGGGCGTCCTCGGGACGGACGGTGGTCATCGGGCCCGCCCCGTCTCCGCGGACGGCTCGTCCTCGCCGATGTCCTCGTTCCACAGCGTGGGGTTCGCGGCGATGAAGTCGGTCATCAGCTGCACGCACTCCGGGTCGTCGAGCACCAGCACCTCGACGCCCTGCTCGGCCAGCCACTCGTGGCCGCCCGAGAAGGTGGTCGCCTCACCGACGACGAGCCGGGTGATGCCGAACTGGCGCACCAGGCCGCTGCAGTACCAGCAGGGCGAGAGCGTGGTGACCATCGTCGTGCCCCGGTAGGAGGCCTGCCGCCCGGCTCGGCGAAAGGCGTCGGTCTCCCCGTGCACCGACGGGTCGTCGTCCTGCACCCGGCGGTTGTGGCCCCGGCCCAGCACGTCGCCGTCGCGGCCGATGAGCGCGGCCCCGATCGGGATACCGCCCTCGGCGAGCCCGGCGCGCGCCTCCTCGATCGCGACCGCCAGCCACTGTCGGGCGGTCTCCTCCTCCAGTGGGACGGTCATCGCGTCACATCTCCCGTTCCGGTCGGCGTGGTGCCGAACCATGGCAGGGACGGTGCCCGCCGTCCATGACCTCCTCGTTCCCGTCAGGTCACGACTGGGCATCGGGCGGCGAGCTCCGCGGTTTCACCCGACCGGGTGCTCTGCCACCTCCTGGTCCTCGTCCTTGTCCACAGATCGACTGACGTCACCCCCGCGGACTGATCCGTTTCCTTACAGTCCGCACGGATTCGACGACTGCTCGACGGGGGATGGGCGTGCCGACTGCTCTGGACGTCGTGGACGGCGAGGTCCGCGAGCTGATCCGCCGGCGTGGGCTGGACCCCTTCACCGATCCGGGCCCGGTGCGGCTGCTGGTGCGCGACGTCGTCGCCGACTACTCGGAGCGCTCGCTGACCTCGGCGCTGCCGCCGATCGGCGACCCCGAGTCGGTGGTCCGCGACGTGCTGGACCGGGTGGCCGGGTTCGGGCCGCTGCAGCGCTACCTGGACGACCCGGAGGTCGAGGAGGTCTGGGTCAACGAGCCGGGCCGGGTGTTCGTCGCCCGTCGCGGCCGCAGCGAGCTGACCACGACGATCCTGGCGCCCGGCGAGCTGGCCGACCTGGTCGAGCGGATGCTGCGCACCTCGGGTCGACGGATCGACATGTCGATCCCGTTCGTCGACGCGATGCTGCCCGACGGCTCCCGGCTGCACGTGGTCATCCCCGGCATCACCCGCCGCCACATGGCGGTCAACATCCGCAAGTTCGTGCTGCAGGCGCACTCGCTGGACGAGCTGGTGGCGCTGGGCACGCTCACCGCGCCGGCGGCCCGCTTCCTGGAGGCCGCCGTCGCCTCCGGGCTGAACATCCTGGTCTCCGGCGGCACCCAGGCCGGCAAGACGACGCTGCTCAACTGCCTGTGCGCCGTGGTCCCGGCCCGGGAGCGGGTGATCACCTGTGAGGAGGTCTTCGAGCTGCGGGTGCCGCTGCCCGACGTCGTCTCGATGCAGACCCGCCAGCCCAACCTGGAGGGGGCCGGGGAGATCCCGCTGCGCCGGCTGGTGAAGGAGGCGCTGCGGATGCGGCCCTCCCGCATCGTCGTCGGCGAGGTGCGGCAGGAGGAGTGCCTGGACCTTACGCAGTCGTCCCGAGCAAATACCGGCTATTCGGTGCGCGAAGCCGTATAGCCCCTGGTCAGAACGCTACCGCCACCGGTCGGGGTTCGTCGTAGACGATCTCCGCGTCGATCACGTCGGGGTCATTCTGCGTAGTTTCCCCTGCGGCGACCTCACGCATTCTGCGGGCGATGATGCCCCG
This sequence comes from Blastococcus sp. SYSU DS0552, assembly GCF_054050815.1. NCBI lineage: Bacteria > Bacillati > Actinomycetota > Actinomycetes > Geodermatophilales > Geodermatophilaceae > Blastococcus > Blastococcus sp. SYSU DS0552. Next base: position 202,215 of record NZ_JBJHAB010000007.1, on the reverse strand, counting down.
GACGTAGGAGTCGCTGGGGTCGTGGCCAAGGTCCCGAACGATGCCGTTGAGCGCAGTCTCCAGACGATCCAGCGTCCGCTCGCTGAGAACGGCCTGCCGCTGGTCCAGCTTGTTGCGGACCATCGCGTCCGCCAGCTTGGAGAGGTGATCACGCTCGGCGGCGTACACGGCGAGCAGGGCGGTGTCCTGCGGCCGAGCCGCGACCTGCTGACCGAGGTAATCCACGTGGCCTTGCGTGCGGTGCAGTTCTTGGACCAGTGCGTCGATGGCCGAGATGCCGCGCGGCTCGCCGTAGTACCGCATTTCCCTGGCGACGACCGACTGCGCCACGACCTCCCTCGCCTTCTGCTGCACCTGCGGCGCCTTGCCGCCGTGCAGCTTGCACCGTGACGTTCCGCGCATGCGCGGCTGCCTGCACTGGCCGCCGGTGCGGGTGGTCGCGCCGCACAGGGGCATGTGATCCATCGGCGCGGTGGTGCCGACCGCCCGCGTGCGCCGCTGGCCGCCGTGGCGCTCGCAGACGCCGCCCGCCGCCACGGCCCGGAACTTGCAGTCCGGCTCAGCGCACCGGTCAGGCTTCACGTACGTCACGGGTCACGCCACCGCAGCCTGCGCGATGCCCGACGGCGTGACGGCCTGGTTGATCCTGAAAGCCTCGCCGCCGCGGAACATCACGGCCTCGAAGGACTCCGAGAACAGCATCATGTCGTTCGCGGCGGTAAGCGTGCTGTCACGGACGATGCCCAGGTCAAGCGTGCCGCTGTCCAGGAACACGAAAGCGCCCGCCGGGAACATGTACGAGACGATGCTCGTCGGCCACGCATTCACCGGCCCGGGGCTCTGCACGTCGAACTGCTGGCCGGCTTCCCCGTCCATCGCGTACGTCGGCGCCAGGTTGCGCGTGGCGAGGTAGGCCGCCAGCTCGGCGTCGGTGACCCCGAGCGAGGCGTCGCCGGGCTCCTGCAACGCCAGGTCGGATCGCAGGATGCCCCGACTCCAGTCGGGGAGGATGAGCTGCAGCGGCGCGTCGGACGGCATCCGAAGCCGGTTCCGCATGCCCGTGGCGGCGCGGTCCAGCAGCGGCAGCAACACACGCGTCGCGCCCAGCGGCTTGACGCCGTCCGTCTGGCCCTCGGTGGCGGTGCCGGAGACGGCCGTGCTCAGCGCACCGATCTGCGTGAGCAGCTGCTGCTCCGCGATCCGGTCGTGCGCCGCGCTGGCCAGGGCGGTGATCCGAGCGACGAACTCCGGGTAGGCCCGGCTGATCAGGTTCCCGACGATCAGCGTGTTCGTGACGGCCTGCGTATCGACGGCGACCTCGCCACCGGGCGAGACTTGGATGGCGGGCTTGCGGACTGCCGTGTTGGTGGCGGCGTCGATGTCGTTCTGCACGGTCCAGATCCCGACAGCGCCGTTCAGCGAGGCAAGCTGCGGAGGACGCACGAACCGGACGCCGCCGCGATCGCTGGTGTAGGTAGGCAGCGCAGCCTTCACCGGACGGGCGCCCTCGGCCTCGAAGCCGGGCAGCGAGTAGTCCACGTCCCTGGGCGCGCCGAAGCCACCGGCAGCGGTGATGGCCGCAGGCTGGTCACTGGCGGCGGCGGTGATGGACTGCCGCACCCGGGCGACGTGCTCGGCGGCGGCGGCCTCGACGGCAGCCGCGACGGACTCCGCCGAGTCGCTGCGGCGCAGGGTGCGGCCCGGCCCCCGGTCGGTGGTCAGCCGCGCCACGCGGACCTTCTCGCCGTCCACGCCAAGGTCGCGGGTCGCCGCGACGGTGTGAACCGCCGAGATGAACTCGCGCGCCAGGGCGTCGTTGTTGGGGATCTCCATGCCGCTGGCGGTGATGGCGCGGGCCGCGCCCTCGCCGGTTGCGCGCCAGCCCGGCGGGCGCCGATCTGCCGGAACGTTGGCGGGCACCGCCGAAGCTGCGGTGAGCGCCTGGCGGGCCTGGAAAGCGGCTGTGATCGCCTGCTCGCGGCGGTCGCGCTCACGCTTGACCGTGTCGGCCGCGCTGGCGAGCACCTCCATCACCGCGTACGAGTCCGTGCCGTGCGCCTGGCTGGGGACGGTGTTTAGGCCGTCGAGCTGCTGAAGGATGAGCCCGCGCAGCTCGCCCAACTCGTCGTGCGACAACTCGGCGATGCGGCCGAGCAGTTCGTTGATGCGGTCCATCGGATGGCTCCCGGTGCGTGATCACGGTGGTGATCGACTCGCACATCGGGAGGGCCGCCACAACGCCAGGTGCGTCGCCGGAGTCACCGCTGCTGCCCTCGCACTCAGGCGCCGGGCCGTCGTTCGGCGCTAATCGTATCCTCCGCAGGGAGTCATTTCCAGGTAGCTTCGCCCAAAGCGAGGTGGCAGGCAGAGCCTGAAGTGAAATTCTGGTCGAGTCTTACGTGCACAACGCCATCCATCGGAATTTCCACGTCCGTGAATACCCCTCGGGAAAGGTTGAAAGTTAACGGCTCTCTGCCTTCAGGGGTTACCGTCAATTCGGCGCGACAATCGCTCGAAGACTTGTCTGTAAGGCCGAGGTATCCGGTGAGAAGGGAGAAGCGGCCAGGTGCAGTTAGATCCGCCCAGCCAACGCTCTCATTCCAACTGCAGTAGCCGGCATTGTCCGGGCTTCCGCAGACCCATAGGACGTTGTTGTGAGTCTCCCCATTCATTTGGGCAGAGTCGCCCGCGTACCAGAGTGGCCCCTCATAGGCGTCAACGTCGCCCTGTTTAACGGCTACAGGCACCGGAGGTGGCGGCGTTGTGGGCGCCGATGTGACCGGTGAGGTGGGGGTCGATGTTGCAGGTGGTGTCGTAACAGGACTAGTCGGCTCGGATATAGGAGAAGTGGTCGTAGGTAAGGTCTCGTCGGAGACTCCTGCGCCGCCTGTGAAGTAGACGACAAGTGCGATAAGGGCAATAATTCCCCCGGGAACTGCCGCGATAGCGGCGACTGCCTGCCAGTCGATCTTTCGCTTCGATCCCGGCTCAGATCGCGTCACGCTTGGCCTCCGGGGGTCCGCTGAGCATGGAGCGATGACGATGTCGCATCATGGCGCCGCTAGCAATGGCCCCACGGCGGGTCACCATGGCGATCATCTAGTTCAGCGACGAAGATCGCGAGCGGTTGCGACGCTTGCAGGCGGACAAAGCCGAGGTCGGGGCGGAGTTCGTCCGCACCTGCGTGAAGTACGCGCGGCAGGCATCGCGGAGTCGTCACCCAGCGATTCGACGTCCTTGCTCAAGATCGGGCAGCTGGACGTCAGGCCGTGGCCCGACCGGCCGGTCAGTCAGGACTGAGGTCGAGCGCCCGGCAGCGGCCGGGTGTGGTCGGGATTCCAGTCGACCTGAACCCGAAGGACCCGCCGAGGGCCGAGGTACTGGGCCTTCCACACCGTCTTCGAGAACCTCAGGCGGCTGAACGTGACGCTGCGCTGGCTGCGGGGACGCCGCAGTCGGACCCACGCGTCCAGGTCGTTGCCGATCGTTTCCCGACCCCACCAAATGGTCGTGTCCTTTCCGATCTTCACGAAGTGACCCTCCGCGTCCTCGGCGAGAGTGTGGGTGTGGATGCGGTGGAAGCCATGCGACGAGTGTGCAACCGCGGAGCCGGCGAGAGGGAGATCGCTTCTCCCAGCGTGGGAGAGGGAAAAATCGTCCGGGACCAGTGCGCCCTTTCAAGATCACCGGCAGTGGACGCTTTGCACGCCCCGGTTGCGCGTGACGTTGCGTAACCGGAGACGTAGGCGCCGCCCGTCCGGGCCACCTGGTGACCGCTGGCGAACTCGGACCGACTGACGGGTATCGACCCAACGATCGCGCAGGTCGCGGCGTTGTGGGGCCACTGAGCGGCTCGGGCCGAGTCGGCCCGACGAAGGGCGCCGACGAGCCTGACCAAGATCCTTTACAAGAACCGCTCGTTCTGTATTTACAGAGCGTCACCACGGCGTTAGCGTCGTCCTAGGTGCTTGAACGCTCAAGTATCTCGCCAAGGACACAGGAAGAGGAACCGTCGTGATCGACTTCGCCAAGCTCGCCGCCGAGACCACCATCGCAGCCGAGCCCGAGTTCCCCAGGGCTGCCACGGCCGCCCGCCAGGGCGCCGACCCGGCCCTGGTGCAGCTCGTCACCGACGCCAGCAAGGACAGCAAGCGCCGCGAGCTGCCCGGCCGGTTCAGCTTGAAGCCGTACGCCGGTCGCAAGACCGCGTGCGAGGCGTACAGCGTCATGGGGGAGCTGCACAAGGCCGCCCGGCAGGCGGGCGTGAAGCTGCAGATCCGCCGGTTCGACGGCGACGGCGACACCTGCCGCGTGACCTTCAAGGTCGCGAAGTGATGAGGGTTGTCGCCTACACCCGCGTCTCCACCCGCGAGCAGGCCGACACGGGCCACGGCATCGACGCCCAGCGCGCCGAGCTTCGACGGCAGGCCGAGCTGCGCGGCTGGGAAATCGTCACGTGGGCCGAGGACCTGGGGTCCAGCGGCAAGGACATGAGGCGCGACCAGCTCACGCGCGCCGTGAAGCTGGTCGAGTCCGGCGAGGCCGACGCCCTGGTGGCCACCAAGATCGACCGGGTCTCGCGGTCGGTGGCCGACTTCGCCGCCCTGGTCTGCCGAGCCAACACCAAGGGCTGGGCGCTGGTCGTTCTCGACATCGGCCTCGATCTCACGACGCCGATGGGCAAGTTCACCGCCAACGTGCTGTGCGCCGCCGCCGAGCTTGAGCGGGACATGATCTCGCAGCGCACCCGCGATGGCCTGGCCGCAGCCCGTGCGAAGGGTGTCCGCATCGGCGGTCCGCGCGTTCTGCCCGACGACGTGGCCGACCGCATCACCGAGCTGCGCCAGGGCGGCGCGACGCTGACCGCCATCGCCGACCGGCTCAACGGCGAGGGCGTCCCGACCGCCAAGGGCGGCGACCGCTGGTGGCCGTCCTCGGTGCGCGCGATCTTGAACCGCCAGCCTGGCTGAGCCCGCCGGGCGCCCAGTGACCCTTTCCGGCCCGAGGCCGGCTGCCGCGACACAACGCGGTGGCCGGCCTCGGTGACGTTGCGGGCAAAGCGAACGAGACGGCTCGCAAGCCGACAAGACGGGCGGTGAGCGAGCAAGACGGGCGGCAAGCAAACCTCAGCGAGTGCAAGCCAACAGGTCAGCTCGCAAGTAGTGGATGAAGGTTCATCTACTCGTCACGCGTTCGCGCGGCGCGCGCTCGCCGCGAACCGCCCGCCAGGGCCACGAGTCACCGTCTCCGACTTCGGAGCAGCGCTCCGCGAGCGGATCGACGTCGCGCGGAGTCGATCTTGTTGGAAGTCGCCTGAGGCGGCCGGAGTCGCCAGGGCCGTGAGTGGCCCGCTGCGCCCCGCCTGGCGCCTGCCCCGAACGTCCTACCGCGCGCGGCTGGGCGAAGCCGCAGATGGGGCAAGGGGTCGCCAGCGGGCGGCCTGGTGGTGGCGGTCGCGGCGACCCCACTGGCAAGAGGTGACAGAACCTCCGCCTGCGACTCATCGCCACGGCTGTGGACTTGCTGGAAGACCGTCATCTACGTTGGCCTGGCCAACTGGAGTTCACGGCCATCCAGTGACAGCCAGCTTCTCACTCACTCTCTTGTCGTTGGACCAGCGTCCGCGTCAGAAAATCCGCTCATCGGGGGACCCGTCAGTGTCACAACCCACACAGCCTGAGTTCACGGACGCGAAGGGCGCAAAGGCGCAGGCGAAGGCCGATAAGGCTTACCGCAAGGCCAGTCGGCCCTGGTACAAGAAGAAGCGGTTCATTCTCCTTGCCGTCATCGCCCTCATCATCCTCATCGTGATCGCTACGAGCGGAGGCGAGGAGGAGACGCCTTCGGGCGCGGTCACCGACCCGACCTCCGCTGAGGAGCCCGCCCTCGAGGAGCCCGCGACCGTGGTCTCGGCGCAGGAGATGATCGAGGTCCTGGAGGGCAATGCGCTGAACGCGAAGAACACCTACGAGGGCAAGCGGGTCACAGTCAGCGGGTTCGTCGGAAATATTGACGCCTCGGGTAACTACTTCGCCCTGGACCCGGAGCCCGACGCCCTCATCCTGACGGGCATCCAGGTCCAGACAAGCGAGGAGTTCCTAGACCAGGTGGCTAGTTTCAGCGAGGGCCAGGCGGTCACGGTTACCGGCACGGTCACCGACGTCGGCGAAGTCATGGGCTACTCGCTTGAGGCCGAGACCATCGAGTGACGAGCCGGTCACCGGTAGGTCCCATGAGCGGGGGCACGACGTCAGGCGACGTCTGCTTCGACACCCCTGACCCTGCCCCTGGCCAGTACGTCGTGCTCTACGAGCCGTCCTTCTCGTTCTCCTCGGAGCGGGCGGCCTGGATCAACAACCGCTGATCCCCCTTACCGCTGAGTGCCCCCGCCGTTTGTTTCGGTGGGGGCACTCAGCTGTCATCCCTGTATGACGTCCTCCGGCGTGATGCCTTCGGCCGTCAGCGGCCAGGCCATTCGGATCGGCAGATCTACCTGTGCCGCGTGTCGTAGGCACAGGTAGGTGATCGGCAGGGTGTGCAGGGTGCCGAGGTACTGAAAGTCTGACGGCGACGAGTTGTAGACGGTCAGCGGCCGGTGAAGCTGGATGGCGGCGAACACCGGCGTGATCTCGTCCTCGGGGATGGGCTGCTCACAGGTGAAGCACCGCGCGGGCATCTCGTCCCGGTGCTCCTGCGCCATGTGCAGGTTCGCGCACCCGAGGCTGACGCCGGGACTCGCGCCCTCGTCGCACAGCAGCCGGTCGGGGTGTTGCACGCAGAGGAACGCCATGCGGTCGAGCGGCCGCCGCTGGCCGGGCCGCAGCGGGCCCGTGTCGGTGCGCCAGCCGTTGGCGGCGTCCACGAGGTGCAGGCAGGACTGCTTGCGGCGGCCGTCCAGCGCGTCCGCGAGTGCGTCCTCGATCACCGCCGCGACCATCGCGCCCAGCTTCGCCACGGCGGGCATCGCCGCGAGCATTTCCTCGTGGGCCTGGGTGTCGTCGTTCTCGTTCAGCGGGTGGGTGCTCATCGGTTGATCCCTTCGGTGATGGTGGTGTCGTGCTCGGTGTCGGCCGGCTTGGCCTCCACCGCTTCGTGCATGAGCCGCAGCGCGCGGCGGCCGTCTGCCTTGGTCAGCTCCGGCAGGTCGGGGGAGCGGCCCCAGATGCGCGCCCACCGGTTCAGCCACCAGGGCGACCGGAGCTCCCGGCTTTTGACGACGTGCGACCACTGGCCGTCGCTGTCGAGTCCGTAGCGCGCGGTCGGCAGGTGCAGCCGCCAGGCGTTGAGGTCCGGCTGCGGCCGACCGCCGACGATCACCCGGCAGTGGTGGACGTCCGTGACCCACACGCCGAGCAGCTCGGACAGCTCGCGCACCGGCGAGCGGAAGGCGCCGGTGATGACGCCAGGCGCGCTCACGACGCCACCGCCGAGTTCTCGGCTTCGGCCTCAGCAGCGCGTCGCCGGCGCTCGGCGCAGACCCGGCGCGTGACGTCGCGCAGCTCGTCGGTGCTCATGCGCTCCGCGGCAGGCTCGAACGCCAGGGCCTGCACGATCACGCGCTCCGGCAGGTCTTCGAGCGCCAGCGCGGCGGCGAGCCGGTAGATCGCCAGCCGCCGCACGGCTGGGTCGGTGGTTGTCGTGGCGGTCATCTCATGACTCCTTGCGGTTGACTGCGCTGATGGTTGGTCGGCTGTCACGCGTTCCTGTTTGTAGACAGGAACGCGCGTGAACAGTGGCCCCGAACGTCGGGTGAACACAGGCTCTGACCTGCAGAAACGCGCTGTCGCGGGAGCCGTGAACACCGGCTGGACACCGGCTACGGTGAACACCGGCTTGACGTCGGGAAACGCGATCTCGTGAACACCGGCTGAACGTCGGGTCAGTCGTCATGGCCGCCGCCGATCTCCATCGACCACTTGCCTTCGTCGGTCAGGAACCAGCGGTCCTCGACGCTGCCGCCGGACGTCTTCGCCCCTGGCTCCTTGCGCACGAGCTGATTGCCGGCCAGCTGGCGAAGCTGACGCCGGATGGCCTGTAGGTCCGACGCGGCGGCGCGGCCGAGCACCGCACCGGCCAGTCCCGACGCCGTGGCGCCCTGGTCGCCGCGCTCGAAGAGCACCGACATGACCGTGACCGAGCCGTCGTAGGTCGCCGTGCGACCGGCGGCGTGGTCGTGCCGCAGTGTCAGCGGGCCGATGGGCTCGATGACCGGCTTGAGGTGCTTCAAGGTGACGGTCGGGGAGCCCGGCTCGCCGTCCAGTGCGAACACGGAGCCAAGCCCGGACGTCAGCCAGGTCGAGCCGTAGACGTCATCGAGCGCGTTGAGCCGCTTCTCGCCCTGCGCCGCCTTCCGCTGGTGATGCAGCAGGAGCAGCTCGGTGTCCCTGGCGATGACCTCCTGCCAGGCGATGTTGAGCGCCGACCCGACCTCGTCCTTGCTGATGCCGGGAACGAGGTCCTTCACGGAGTCCACTACCAGCAGGCCGCAGCCGGGACAGACCTCCTGCACGAAGTCGGCCAGCGCCGCCGTGCCGCTCGTGATGTTGACCGGTAGCGGCCCGCGCCAGACGATCAGTGAGCGGTTGAGCTGGTCGCGTTGGTCGGCGCTGACCATGCGCCGGAAGGACTGAAGTGCCTGTGACGGCCGGTCCATCGCCAGGTACAGCACCGGCCGGTCGTCGGTCGCCACCGGCATCCCGAGGAACCGTCCGGGTAGCACTCCCACGCGGTGCAGGACGAGCTGCTGAGCGATGGTCGTCTTGCCCAGCCCCTGGTGCGAAGCGAGCATGATTCCCTGGCCCTTGGCCCACGCGATCCGCTGGTCGGCACCCCACACGGCCGGTGGCGATTCCGGTTCATCGAGGATGGCGTCACCGCCGAGCTGCGCCCGGGTCGCGTCCTCCCCGCTGGCGGCGAGCCGGTGGTGCTCCTCCTCGTCAACCTCGCGCTGCGCCTCCCGCTTGGCGGCGATCAGCAGCTTCTGCTTGCGCTTCTCGACCTCGAACTCGGCCTCGTAGGCCGCCGCCCGGGACTTCTCGTGTAGGGCGTCAAGCCACTCGCGCAACGCGCGGCGATAGTCGCGGATCTCGTCATCGTCGCCCGCCTGCGGCTCGGTGTAGGCCATTGCGCCGCCGCCGGTGACCGGCAGGTTCAGCGGGGGATCCGGCGCGCCCTGGTCGCTTAGAATGCGTGGTGCGCCGGTAGGCAGCAGCCGAACCTTTCCCGGACTCATTCCCGGCGGTGGCGGGGGAGGCGGTGCAATCGGAATGACTTCGCCGCTCTTGGATACGAACTGTGGCGGCAGTGGGGGTGGTGCGGAGTCGGCGGCGACGCCAGCCCCTGACTCATTCGGCGTATCGTCCTTCACAGCGGTTCCCCATTCGGCGGGGTGCCGTTAGGACGGAGTGATGACCCGTTCGACTGGTTGATGGAGAGCAGCAGTGGGGCCGGGGCTGAATAAGTCCCGGCCTCGCTGTTTGTCGGGGCATTCGACCGCAGCAGGGCCGTCACCCGCTCGACGGTCGCCGGGTCCGAGAGCTGCACCGGCACGTTCGAGTCCATGCACGAGGCCCAGAGCGCGTGCCTGGCGACGGGCGAGAGGTCATCGACCGCGCTCATGACGTCACCAGTCGCCCGCGCGGGCCGTGGTACTCGGCCTCGAGCGCGGCCTTGGTGAAGAGCAGCTCCACCGGCAGGCCCAGCTTGGTGGTCAGCTCAGCTTGAAGCTGGCGTGACGGCGGTACGCGGCCCGCCAGAGCGAGCAGCGCGTGGGCCTCATCGGTCTGTAGCAGGCGGACGAAGCCGCGAATGGTTCGGCCGTCGTTGCGAACGATCTCTTGGATCGGCTGGCGGCCGAACTTCGGGTGCTTGACTGCGGGCACAGGAATCCCCTTTGACGTACGGAGGGTGGGATTCCTTCGCTGCTCGCGGCAGTGACAATGACCCTGGGCTCGCGCTGGCGATAGGCCCGGTCGGTCGGCCTGGCGAAGGTGGTGGACGGCGTTCCGTCAGTAAGTCAATAGTAACGCAACACGGACTGACGTGTTCGGCTGCCGGACTACTGCTTCCAGTTTACGTGCACTCGGTTGAGCAAAAGAAGCTCCTGATGCTCCTTGCGACGACTTTGAAGACTTTCGTCGCTTTCTCCACGCCTGCGCGGCAGGGTCGTGGTGAAGCCCGCCGGGTGCGGCTCGATGACGATCTTCTCGATGACGTGCCCCAGGAGCGTTCGCTGCCACGTGGCGTCGTGCTCAGCCCACACGTCTCGCAGGCTGCGGCCGCCGGTCTCGATCACGAACACCGACCGCTGGACCTCGGCCAGCTCACGCCGCGTGGCGTCAAGCCGCTGCTGGACTCGGGTGACCTGGCGCAGGTACCGGCGCCGGTCGAGTAGCCCATCGGCGTGGTCGTCGTCGAGCCGCTCCAGAAGGCGCTCAGCGTCTCGAATCTGCTGCCGCAGGTCGTCATCGTCGGCCAGCTGCTCACGTGACGAGAGGGCCAACTGGACGCCCGGAACGTCCAGTCTCGCGAAGACCTGGCCGAGCACCCAGTCCTCGACCGGCGGCAGGTCGATCCTGATCTTGCCGCAGCCGCCCTGGGCCGTTGTGCAGATGAACGACGGGATGGTCGTGCCTCCCACCTCGCCGCGCCTGGCCGCGCGGTTCGACCCGGACAGCCAGTGGCCGCAGCGACCGCAGAACAGCAGCCCGGAGAGTGCGTACTTGCGACGCGATGACCAGTCCGGCGGGCATGTCCGCGCCCACCGCTTGTCGTCGTAGAGGATCTCCCGCAGCCGGTCCCAAGTCGGCCGGTCGAGGACCGGCTCGGCCACCTGGCGGAGGCTGCCGTCGTCCAGCTCCATGCAGCCGATGGTGGCCGGGCTCGTGAGGACGCGCTTGAGCGTCTGGCTCTGCCAGCGGGCGCCCTGCGGAGCGCGCGGGCCTGGACCGGTCTTGATGCCTCGGCGGTTGAGGTCGGTCCAGATGCCGTACAGCGACTCGCCGTTGAGGACGCGGCGCGCTCCCTCGCGGATGACGGCCGCGCGCTCCGTGTTGATCGTCAGCGTGCCGCCCGGAACGCGGTCGTAGCCGTAAGGCGGGAAGCCCCCGTGGTACTTGCCCTGCTCCTTCCGCTGCTTGGCGGCGCGTGCCACGCGCTCGCTGATGCGCTCGGCCTCGGCGCCGTCCCACGCTGCGATCGTGCGCGCCACGGCTCGGCCGTCCGCCGTCTCTAGGTTCACGTCGCCGCTGGCGATGGTCCGGAGTAGCACGCCACGGCGGTCGTGAAGCTGGATCAGCTCCTCCCACTCCATTGGCCGGCGAGTGAGCCGCGAGGCCGAGTAGCTGAGGATGATGTCGAACTCGCCGCTGTCAGCGGCCTTCAGCATCTGCTTGTAGGCCGGACGGGCCTTCTTGCTCTTGGTGCTGGCGCCGACGTCGTTGTCTGTGAAGACGTCCACCACCTGCCAGCCCTCATGCTCGGCGCGGGCCATGCAGTCCTCGCGCTGGCGCTCGACGCCGAGCCGTTCGCCTTCGCGGTCGTCGCTGATCCGGCAGTAGATCGCGGCGCGTAGTCGATTACGAGACGTCGTCATGTCGGTATCGTATCGAACGATTCGCGCCTGCTCATCGCGCTGAACTCGGGCCTGCCCGGCATGTGCACGCTGCACGCCAACAGCGCCCGCGAAGCGGTCGTGAAGATGTGCACGCTGCCGCTGCTGGCCGGGGAGAACATCGGGACGTCGTTCGTCGTCCCCACCGTCGCGTCCAGCGTGGACCTGGTGGTGCAAGCGGGCACGGACGCCGACGGCCGGCGGCGGGTGCGCGAGATCGTCGCGCTGCCCGGCCGCGCCGAGGACGGTGTCGTCGAGACCGCCGACGTCTTCACCAGCCGGGACGGCCGGCTGGTGCGGGCCGACGGCTATCCGCCGCACCCCGAGCGGTTCGCCGCCGCCGGGTTCGACCTCGCCGGGCTGCTGGCGTGACCCAGTCCGGTGCTCTGCTCGGCCTCCTGCTCGGGGTCGGGCTGCTGCTGATCTGGCGCAGCGGGTCCCGCGCGCCGGCGCCGCGCACCGATCCGCGCCGTCCCGGGCGACGGCAGCAGCTCCTGGCCGCCGCGGGGCTCACGGGTATCAACGCCGCGCAGCTGCTCGCCCTGCAGATCGGGCTGGGGTTGCTGGTCACCGTCGTCGTCCTGCTGACGACGAGCACGGTGACCGTCAGCCTGGTGTTCGGGCTGTTCGGCTTCCTGCTGCCGCACGCGCAGGTGCGCCGCCTGGCGGGCAAGCGCCGGGCCGACCTGCGCGAGGTGTGGCCCGAGGTCGTGGACAACCTGGCCTCGGCCGTGCGCGCCGGTCTGTCGCTGCCCGAGGCGCTGGCGGCGCTGTCGACCCGCGGGCCGGAGGTGCTGCGGCCGCCGTTCGCCCGGTTCGCCGCCGAGTACCGCTCCAGCGGCCGATTCGGATCGTGCCTGGACCGGCTGAAGGACGACCTCGCCGACCCGGTCGGTGACCGCATCGTGGAGACGCTGCGGGTGGCCCGGGAGGTCGGCGGCACCGACCTCGGCCGGGTGCTGCGCACGCTGTCGACGTTCCTGCGCGAGGACGCCCGCGCCCGCGCCGAGCTGGAGACCCGGCAGGGCTGGGTGGTGCAGGCGGCCCGGCTGGCGGTGGCCGCGCCGTGGGTCGTGCTGCTGCTGCTGGCCACGCAGTCGACCACGCTGGCCGCCTACGACTCGGCGCTGGGCACCGCGATCCTGCTCGGCGGCGGGGCGGTGTGCCTGGTCGCCTACCGGCTGATGCTGCGGATCGGGCGGCTGCCCGAGGACGTGCGGGTGCTCCAGTGAGCGGGGTGGTCCGGTGAGCGCCGGCGTCCTGGGCATGCTGCTCGGCCTGCTGGCCGCGACCGGGCTGGTGCTGGTGTTGACGTACGCGCCGCCGTTCCGCTCGGTGCGGCTGGTCGACCGGCTCGCGCCGTACGTGCACGACACCCCGCCGCCGTCACGGCTGCTCGGCACCGCGACCGAGCCGGGCCTGCTGACGGCGGTGCGCCGGATCGCCGGTCCGTCGATCAGCAACGGCGCCCGCGTGGTCGACCGCTTCGTCGGCGGGCGGGCCGCGGTGCGCCGGCGGCTCGACGCCCTCGGTGGTGAGCTGACGGTGGAGGACTTCCGCATCGAGCAGGTCGTCTGGGGCGGGCTCGGCCTGCTCGGGGCGGCCCTGGTCGCGGCGGTCGGGTCGCTGGCCGCCGGCGACCTCAACGTGCTGTCGGCCGGGCTGCTCTGCGTGGCCGGCATGGTCGGCGGGGTGCTCGGCCGCGACTGGTGGCTCACCCAGCAGGTGCAGCGGCGGGAGGAGCTACTGCTCGCCGAGTTCCCGGTGGTCGCCGAGCTGCTCGCGCTCGCGGTGACCGCGGGGGAGAGCCCCACCGCCGCGATCGCCCGGGTCACCCGGCTCTCCGGCGGCGAGCTGGCCCGCGAGCTGGGTGCCGCGCTGGGCCGGGCGCGGGCCGGCGTCCCGTTGACCGACGCGCTGCAGCAGGTCGCCGACCGCACCTCGCTGGACCCGCTGGCCCGGTTCATCGACGGCCTGCTCGTGGCCATCGAGCGGGGCACCCCGCTGGCCGAGGTGCTGCGCGCCCAGGCCGCCGACGTGCGCGAGGCCGGCAAGCGGCGGCTGCTCGAGGCCGGCGGCCACAAGGAGATCGCCATGATGGTGCCGGTCGTCTTCCTGGTGCTGCCGGTCACCGTCCTCTTCGCCTTGTGACGAATACCGGCAAACACGGCTCTCGCCAGGGATCTGCTGGGTAGCGGCTTCGAGGCGTGTCCGGACTCCGATACGTCAGTCGGCACCGTGCGCGCCGCGCTGAGGGTCCAGGTGGAGGCACGCCACGTTCCGACCGTCTATGGCCATAGGCTCAGGGCTGTGTCGGGACCGCAACGAGACATCAAGGAGTTTCGCGGGGCCGCGATCGCCCTGGGCGCAGCCATCGCCTGGGCGGCTGGAGTCGTCGCGATCTTCGGCGCCGCTTGGTACTACACGGTTCCCTCCAGCTTGTTTGTGGGTGCTGGCATAGTTGCCCTGGACATAGTCGTATTCGGCAAGCCTGTAAGCCGAGGGACGGGCGTCGGTCAGTTTGCAATCTTCGGGCTAGCTATTGTCATGTCGTTGAGTTCGTTATGGATGGCATTCAATCTAGGTGTAAGCGTAGAGCGCGAGCGCATGTCTGCGGAGCCGTACCCCTACATCGCAAGCGGGTCCGACCCGTCCCGCCTCCTCTATTCGGCGCCGTCTAGAAATGCCGCGATAGACCTCTTAGATCAGTTTGATGTGCAATACGTCGAGTGCCAAGTCAGGATCGATGGACATGTTTGGTATAAGTTGGCTCGGGACGAAGGTTGGCTAAGCGCCGAGCACTTCATGCCCGAACCTTACAGTGGTAGAGGGGAGCCACCCCAATGTGAGTCCTGAATTCTCCTCGCCTGCTTGACGTGCCCGTCAGCAGACTCTTCGACCCGCGCAACTTGGGGGCTTATTGCGCGGGCTCATGCGACGACTCTAGTGTGAGACGCGGCGGCGCGGAATCCGAGGCCGTGGTCGTCCCTCGACGGAGCGGCCTCTGCGGGGCAGGCTTTGTCCGTGGAGGAACACGCGGCAGGTGCTGGAGTTCTCAGGGAAATCTCGCGTGGTCTCTGTTGGGTTGAGCCCATAGCTTCCTGCGTCGCCTGCGATCCGACAATCTCCTTTCCGTTGAAGCCGCGGATGCGCTCGCGCCGCCTTGGCACGCAACGGGGTTTGCACTGAGATACCCGGTGGACCGCCGCCTACTGCTGGGCACAGCGAAGGGCACTTTTCGTCTCCGGTGCCTGCGGCGAGCCCTGCAACCAACTGAAGGTCCGTTTATCCCGTGGAGCGTCGGCGAACCCTTAGCTCCGAGCATCGCCGCCTGCGAGGTCGTCGGCTGCTCGATCTGCCGGCACGTTGCGCACGATGTGGCTTTTCGGCTCGTCGTGCTATCCGTCGATCTGCACGCCTGGGCCATGGGAAACCCCTATAGCTGACCGAAGAAGGCTACGAGTAGGCAGCGCCATGGTCTGAGAAAGTCGCTTCGACCTCGCTCTGGGTCCGAAGGCCGGACAGTGTGCCCTGAATTGTCGGATCCTTGAGGTCAAGCATCCGATACTCCCCCGAGCTGTTGCGAATGACGCTCACGACTCTGGCGACGCTAGCCGAATGCCTTTGGGCGTAGATTGCTAACCCACGCAGCTTATCGCTGGCGTCGGCAAGGTGATGCCCGTGCGGATCAATGACACTGATGCGCAAACCCTCGTCGTCATCGGTGTGTACAAATACGAAGTCGGGATAACAGCGCCCGAAGCCCGCGCCCGACTCGTATGGCACGCGAAGAGCACGCTGACCGCCGGTGGGGTTCCGGTACCAACCGACAAAGCCCATTCTGGCGGACTCGACCATCAGGACGTGCTTTTCCCAATCCGTGAATCGAGCACGGTACAAACCAGCACCGTCCGAGTACAGGTGCTTCTCATAGCCAGGAACTTGATCGTCGCCCGTCATCGTGATCGGCCCCTTCGGCAGACTCAATCTCGAGCGCTCTGGCTGTCGCGCCATCGAACGGACTTCTGCGTACTTTGCCTTCTTATCCTCAGACAAGTTGCTGATTGCGTCGCCATAGGTGTCAAGCCATTGGCGGACACGGTCGGCCGCGCGATGCTCGATGGCGTCTACTGTCGACACGTCCCGGGACAGAGCGATAGTCAGCACCCGAGCGTCGTGTGGGTCATCACCATGCCTGGCCACGCGATCGCCCCAATACTTGTCCGCCAGTCCATCGCGAAGCTTGCGGCGGGCACCAGCGAACAACCTGTTCAAGTCGGCGGTGTCCGTAGCGTGCGTCTCGCGACTTATAGCGTCCTCATCCGGCCCGATGTCGAGAACTTCGACGCTCGCGGTCTCTACGTTGGTGATCATCTGCGGCAAGGCTCCATCGGACACCAGTCGAGCACGTTCGGCGTTAAGCGAGTCCACGAGGTACTGGTCGGCGGCTTCGATAGCCATGTGGAGAAGGCCATCCCCAATCAGCAACGCGGCCAGCTTATGCAATCGAGTGACCTGAGACCGATGCACCGGGCCTGGGACGTGGTAGCTGGGCAGAGCTTCGATCGCGTCGAAGACGGCGGTCGGTACTAGGGTGTTTCGCCCCGCATCAATGGCGTTGATCTCAACGTCCGTCGGTATGCCACCGTCGTCCTGCTCCAGCTTCTCTTTAACAGATGCGACCGCGGTCCGGTCGAAGTTTGGAAGGTATAGTCGCACACGGTTTAGGGTTTCGGGGTTTTCAATTCGACGGGCCAGTGGCGAGCGAACCATCCGCCCAATGAGCTGGGCAATGTAGGTGTCATCCTTCGCCGTCCGTAGCGAGACCATGACTTCGGCACGAGGACAATCCCAGCCAGTTGTCAGCGCTTCCTTGAACACGACGAGTCGGACAGCTTGCCGGTCCTGAATGTTCTCTGGCTTCACGTAGCTAACAACGTGCCTGCCAAACTGCTCAGTCGTGTGTGACTCGAGAGAATGCGCAAGCGCATTGTGCTTACCCAGCGCCTCCCACTCCTCGACGCAGATGTCCAGCAAGCTACCAATGTCGCTGGGTGTCGAGTTCGGAGGAATTTGCAGGACCAAGGCGGGACAGACCTCAGGCTCACTCTCCGAGGACGTGTATGCGCTCCAAACCTCATCCACTTCTCGGAGAGCCGCCGCCGCTTGGCGGACGAGCGTTGCTTCCATCGCCTGCGCCTCGGCCTGATAGGAGATCGATAGCACATCCTTGATCAGACCTGACTCACGGACTGCAGAAGTGGGCACCACGACCTTGCGCGGGACGCGCTGTTGACTTCCGCGTTCAACTGCTACATCGAATCTCTCTGGGGTCGCCGAGATCCCTAGAGCTACCGGCGCGGCCGGAACGTACTCGCTTCCATTGAGCAGCCTCTGAGCGATGGACTGATCTTCCCTAGATCGCTTGCCTGTCCCGCGATGAGCCTCATCAATGACCAGATAGTAGTGGGAACCAGCGCTCTCGATGGTGTTGCGCATAGTCTGCCAGATGGAATGAGTTCGCCTCCCCTCCCGGCGCACCACCAGCTTGGAGGTCCGACTCAGCTTCTGAATGTTGAGGAAGTACACCTTGCCAGGATCAAACTCGGGCTGGTCGAACCCCTCGTCGAGGGTCACCATGTGCGCCGGCTGGATGCGGTCCGACGCCTCTAGGATTTTTTTCCTCGTCTGCTCATTCAACGAGGGGTCGTCGGTCAGCCAAAGAAAGATGGCGGCAGGGTCTGCTGGCGTATCAGTGTCGGCGTCGCCGAAGAGCAGCCTTTCGATGACCGCCGCAGCTATAACGGTCTTCCCGGCGCCGGTGGGTGCCGATAGGGAGACGGCAGTGTGTTCACCGTCCGCCGCGTATTCGCGGCTTCCCTTGCGCAGGCCGTTGATGACCTTGGCTGTTGCCTCCTCCTGGTAGTCCTTCAACTCGTACTTCACGAACTGTCTCCCGTATTGATGGCAAAGGTGGTCAGGTAGGACTCGTACAGGCGGACAGCTTGCACGTCTGCCGGAAGTTCGGCCGCGACGCGTTGGAAGACCGCCTCTGAGTCCGTTACCACAAAGGCATGAGTCAATGTGTCGTTGTCACGAGCGGACTGGCAGAAGTCCGGCCAGGCGTTAGTGTCAAAGAGGACACCATAGCGCCCTCCCTCTGGGACGCACCAACCACCGACCGCCTCATCAACGCGCGGACCACTGGCACCTGCCATAAGCCAAAGCATCGGAGCGACTGCGGCGTATGCGGTCCCGAGCTGAACGCGGTCTGGGTCCTCGTAGGAAAGTTCGAAGAACTCCAAGTTCTCCTCGAAGCCTTGGGACATAGCGAACTCGTCAGTGAACTTGTACTCGCCTGCTATCGGCTTACCGTCCGGCGTGAGTCCCGTTAAAGCTGCTTCGAGTCGGGGACGGGTGATGTACTCGAAGATACCCTGAGCTTCCCACTGCGGATCGCCAGGGCGGTGACCCGCCTCGGCTAGCTCAGCGGCTTCCGCGGGTGAAAGCTCATTGTTGGTGATCAGCACGGATCGTCGCGCCCCGCCATCTTGGTGGTTCAACCGCGCGACGGCGTGGGTGGTCGTCCCGGATCCCCCAAAGAAGTCGAGGACGAGCGCATTGGGATTATCGCCGACGAATAGGCGCAACATGTCCTCGACCGCGTATAGCGACTTAGGGAACGGGAAACTCCTGCCCGGCAAAAGCTCGCCGATCAAGCTGGTTCCATGCGCGCCCGCATCATGAGACTTCTCGCGCCAAACCGTCGTTGGCCGCGCGGACTTGCCGTTGGGAGCGACCACTTCTTTGGACCCATCGGGCCGGACCCCGGATACCAGGAGTTCGCCGGACTCAATCTTCTTGATGTTCGGTGCGGTTAGGTAGGAGAAGATGAAGGGCTGCTGTTCGTAACCCGGGGTGACTCGCACGTACCCCTGGTCTAGGGCCTTCCTTAGACTGGGACCCGTCAAGCCCCATTCCATCTCGACGCCGTCTTCCCGTACAGGAAACACCGCAACAGCACCGCGTCGTTCAGGTGCAGTGTGTCGGTCCGCCGTCTTGTCTAGCGGCTCACCTATGTGGACGATGCGTGAAGTGTTCGTGTCAACGTAGATCGGATAGAACTGTCGTGGCCGCGAACCGCGGATGGACTCATTGTCATTCCGCCGAAGGTAGCGCCAGCGGACCTTGGTTTCTCCGGATCCCACCTGCACTGCAGGGACTACTGCCGACCCGAAAAGAACGACAAAAGCGTACTCGTCAACGCGCGAGAACTCGTTCGGCCTGGCAGTGCCTTTGGGGTTGATCGTGATGGACACCATCTGCTGGGTGGTCCCCGGGAAAAGCTGATGCAGCAGTATGCCCAGACGGTGCACTTCCGCTTCATCGATTGTAACGATTAGTACGGACTTGTCCGGGCGAAGCAACTTCCGCGCAAGCCGCAGACGCTTCTCCATAAAGGATAGCCACTTAGAGTGTCTGAAGCGGTCGGCTGTATCGACGAAGTCGTTGTTGTACTTCCAGTCCTTCGCCCGGTTGTTGTAGGGCGGGTCCAGGTAAACTACGTCGACTTGGCCCTGCGATGTGTAGAGCAGCGTTTCGAGAGCGTGGTAGTTCTCCGCCTTGATGACTGCGTGAAACGGCTTATCTCCGCCCTTCGCGATCCGGCCCAGGCTGCGAAGACCGGGATAGATTGGATCCCCGAACTCTCGCACGACGACCAACTCGTCTACTTCGCGGATCTCTGTGACAGCGGGGCCGACGGGAGCCTTTCGACTTAGGTAAGCCTTGTCCCCCTCCACGCGAGTTACCCGCCAGGTTGGCGAGTCGCTCTCGGAGCGGATCTCCACCAGTGAGTGACGTCGGACCGGCAGCCCGGGCAGGCGGACCTTCTCCGGCATGTGCCGTTCGAAGACGAGCCCCAACTCTCGTTCGCCCCTGAGCGGTGCTAGTTCCCGCTGGAGCGCCTCGCGCAGTGCTGGGTCTGGCACACGGGCGAGTAGCTCATCGATGGCAGCCACTTGCGATCTCCTTGCTGTTGGGGCGGCGTTCGCTGGCCTCGCCCGCGTCGTTGCTGAGACTAGGTGCCGCCTGCGGCGCTCCCAGCCCTGCCGGTCTAGTGCGGGCGCGTCGCGCCGGCACACGCATAGGACGCTGGCGACAGGGCGCGAGGTTCGACGTCGTCAAGCCTGCCAATGTCTACGTAGGTATCCATCTCACCCGCTTGGTGCTGCACTGTCCTATTAGTTAGCCGACCTGCTATGTCCGCGTTGCGCAGCACTTCGTGACGGTTGCGGGCTCGGTACCAGAAGACGTGGAAGTCGTCGGGCTCGTTCTCCTCCCAGAACGGCCGATGATTCGAGTGACTCACTCGGCGGTGGACGTCCCGAAGCCTCGTCTTGACCTCGAACGACCGGCCGCACTTGTCACAATGCAAGTCACTGGAGTTCCGCCTCTTGTCGACGACTGCGTAGTCGATCACGAACGTGAACACTCCCGTGCTATCGGGTTGATGTAGTGCGTGAACCGAATGGCCGGCCGGACGAAGTAGGCTCCCTGCGACGTCGAACTCGGCTCTTCGTGCTGGTTGCGTGCGTGCAGCAAAGAGGGCGTCCGGCTTCATCCCACGCATCTTGTCGCGGTACTGAGCTTGGACCTCTAGGTTTCGGTACTCGACGTGGAACCACAGGGCGGCGAGGATGTGCTCATTGTCGTCCGTGTAAAACACAGCGTCCACCATGTCGTTCACTGCGACACGCATCTTCAAATATGTAGATGTTGATTCTGACTTTTCATGACCCCATGAGGAATCCAAGAGCATGGCTCCCCTCCTGGAGACGGGAAACCACCGAGCGTGGGCAGAACCATCGTGGGGGCGAAGGCTCACCTTGCCGTTGTCCAGGTCCAATGCACAGACCACCAACCGACGCTGCACCGGAGGCTCGATCTCCCGCCCCTGCCAGTACAACCTCGCTGGATCCCACAGCTCCCTCACTCTGATCTCCCGCGGGCACTCCTAGCCGGTGGACACCGGGGGACACGTGGCCGAGAGCGAGCGCCGTTGTCATGCGGACGAGGCTTCCTGCAGGTGGGCGGGAGCATCGTGGTCGTCCCCTCGCGTCGAGTGACCTTGAGACCGGGTGCAAGAGGGAGCATCCCGCAACCCAGTGACAAGAAGGGGGAGCCTTCGGACCCGGCGGGAAGTGCTCCGGGGACGTGGTTCCCCCAGGGGGTATGCCCCGGGGAGGCTCCTAGGAGCCCATCGCCAGTCTTAGCAGCCGAGGTTCTGCCACGGTAAGGAAGTCGACGGCCGCAACTATCCCGACCGTTGAGCCTGTCGAGTTTGACCGCTCGACTGGGCCACGGTTGGAACGTCGACGGGCCGAACCCGCTCATTTGCCCTGAGAGCGTCTGAAAAGGTGCGAGGGTAGCAAGGGCACCCAGGTCCACGCCTGACCGCCTCACAATGGCACTGAGGGCGATTACCGGCCATTCGGGGAGAGGAATGAGACTGTGGTCCTCTCCCCGAATGACTTCTTATAGTCAGGCGAGGCGGTAGGTCAGAGTCACCTTGGCGGAAACCGTCCAGACGGTGCGCATGTCGTATCCCTCGACCACGACGCCCACGGGCGGGCGATTCGGCTCCGACCACGAGGTCCGAATGTTGTCGACGGAGGCGATGCGTCCGGTACCCGACTCGGCCATGCCCACGCACCGTTCCATCGTGTCGGCGAGAATGGCAGCCACATTGCGGCCGGACTTATCGGTCACCCGCACGAAAGATGACACCGCCACGGTCATGCGCTGGGCGCCTTCATCATCCGGCTCGGTAGCGACGATGGACGGAGGCAGGGTCTCGCTCACCGTTCCAGGCTTCCTCGACTCACCGATAAGACGGATTCCGTCCGGCCGGTCGGACGGCAGCGCGTCGGCCAGGCGGGCAGTCACTCCCCGTGCCAGCCTCAAAATCGCGTCCTCGGGCGGAGCCACAGACAGCACCGGAAGCTGCGGGAACGCCTTGCGGACCTTCAGGCTAACCGTGTCCCGGTGACTATCCCCGATCTTGCTGGTGCTCTGGTTGACAACCCCGACCTGAAACCCCCGGTCCCGGCAGGCGCGGTCCAGCCGATCCGGGTCCAGAGGAGCCATGAGCGAGTCGCGGAAGTACGTGCCAGTCAGCTCGCCGGACAGAATGCCGCCCTTGTCCTTCGCC
Organism: Blastococcus sp. SYSU DS0552; assembly: GCF_054050815.1. Taxonomy (NCBI): domain Bacteria; kingdom Bacillati; phylum Actinomycetota; class Actinomycetes; order Geodermatophilales; family Geodermatophilaceae; genus Blastococcus; species Blastococcus sp. SYSU DS0552. The sequence continues at coordinate 180,391 of NZ_JBJHAB010000007.1, read as the reverse complement.
GCGTCCTTCTGCAACAGGTACAGGACCGGCTCGCCATTGTCGTTCGGCTGCACGTCGGCGGAAACGGTGACGACCTTGACCGGCACCCTGCCACCGAGCATCTTGGCCAGGACATCGGCGAGGACGTTGGCAAGGCGCACGTCGTCATTGATGAGGTTGCGCTCGGCGAGCCTCACCGCGCGCTCGTAGCCCTCGACCGCGAGAGCAGCAACTTCCACTGCGGCGGAGCGGTGCAGGTGCTCGACCGTCAGCGCCTCCAGGGCACTCGGATCGACCTGCCCGCTGGTCAGACGTGCACGGTGCTCCTCGGCGGCGTCCCGGGCCTGCTGGTGCCACTCCTGTCCCCGGACAAGCCTCGCCTCGGCCTCGGTCTTGGCCTGCCGAGAGAGCTCGGCAGCGGAAGCAGGAGCAGGCGTGGGCTTGCTCTGAGCGCCGGCAGACGGCTTGGGGTTGTTACTCGGCATGGTGGTGTCCTTCTTCCGTGTATCGGCAGAACGGTTGTCGGTAGAGCGAGCCCTAGACCGGGGCGCAGCGCCGGAGGCATCGGACGACGAAGTAGAGGACTTTCTCGACGTATTGGACATTGGACCTCTTCTGCTCTCTGTCTGTTTTTGGGCACAGTTGGTAGACCCAGCCTCTCCGCGGCTGGGCGTTCGATGGCGGGACGAATGGGCCTCGTCTTGACTAAGACGATCCTCAATCGCGATGAAGCCGAGGCTCGGCTAAGCCTCGGTGCCGGACAGCGAAGCACCGGCGGAAACGGTGCTCCGACTCAGTTCTGCGCTGTTGCTATCCGCCGAAAGGCCGGGACTGAAACACCGGCGAATACTGTCAGTCGTCGAAGGGGGGAGTGTCGACGCGGCTCACAATCGCGTCGAGCTCGTTGGGCAGTAGGACTTCGTCGTTGTTGTACCTGTCGATCAGAAGATTGACCTCCCCCTCGGTCCATTCGTTCTTGTTGCGGAGCGCCTCGTACTCATCTTGCGTCGGCGGCAAAGGCAGGTGGGGTCGATACTTCACCAACGCCTCGTAGTTAAGCTCGTGTATCAACTCGCCGTTGCGGAAGGCGACCTCGGCCTTCTTGGCAGCCTCCTTCTCCACTTGTTCCCAGACCCCTCTCAGTCGCTCCTCGGCGTCTTCACTCAACGACTGCCGGCGATCCGCCTCTACCTTCTTTCCCTGTTCGCCGCTGACGCCAGTGACCTCTGGGAGTCCCGTCGCCCCCGGAGGGGGGCGACGTTCCTCTTTGAGAGTTTTCAGATGAGAGTTCCTAGTGAGAGTTTGTTCGCCACCTATGGCGACCATCTCCAGTCTCCCTGGCGATGATCCTGCTTTGCACTGGCGACCATCCATGCCCTGACTGGCGACCATTCCAGATGCCGACGTGCCACCAGACTGGCGACCGTCGCCAGAGTTCCGGTGGTCGGGGTCGGGCACCGTCGCCCGGTACTTGGTGCCGCGCACGTTGGGCACTGGGCGCGCGATCTCCTCGATCCAGCCCAGGCGTTCAGCGGCCTTCATCGCTCGCTCAACAGTGCGCTTCCCCTGTCCGGACTCCTCGGCTAAAAGCTTCTGTGACGGCCAAGCTTCGCCGCTTCGGTTGTCAATGTGGTCGCCGAATGCGGTGAGCACAGCCAACAGCGCCCTGCCACCGACTCCTTCGGGCAGGCCGCGGAGCTTTGCCAGGCCCGCCCTTCTTACTTGCCGTTTCCAATGCGCGCCGTAACCCCGATCTCCCGGGCTGAGGGACCTGTCCAAGTAATGACTCCTCCCATGGCTCGGGCGGTCCTGATGACCTGTGGACTCGTCACAGCTCATCTAGGTAGACCTGTCGCCACTCGACGCGCTGCAACCATTCGGCGTAATGACCGTACATGCCCGTCCTCCCATTTCAAGGCGCGAGTCGTTGGGCCTCGGTCGTTGCGGCGAAGCGACCATTCGGCTAAACTTAGTTCGAGGAACCCGTATCTCTTCTACCGACTGTCTGTCAGTGACAGGGCCGGGGATGGTTTCCAAGTCGATCAAGACCCGGCACATCCGTCTGCCAAGCGGGCCGTCGCCTGTGGCGTTGACCAGGACATACGTCGCAGTCAGGATGCTCGCCTGACGCCTCTCAGGCGCGTTGCCTGACAGTCGGGGCGAGCCGTCCAAGTCCTGCGGAAGCTCGTGGGGGCGGGCCGGAATTGGGCAGTCGATCGGTCGGCCAAAGTCGACTCAAAACTCGGCTCGTTGAGGCGTAAGTCCAACCCCTGTGGAAGCGTCGGACCTGCTGGTCGAGACGCATCTTCGGTGGACGACTCTTGTGGCCAGTAGGAGGCTTCACTGTTGTCGCCTGTTGGCTCTTTGCTTGCTGCGTCTGGGCAGGTCCTCGACGACCTCTGCTGTCGATCAGTGCGGCCGTCGCCGAAGGATCTAGAAGTGACGTAGATCACGGCGCATGGCGCGTCGCGCGCAGTGTGTGAGCCCGACTGATCAGTCGCTGGGGCGCTCGTCGAGGGCCGGGATCAGGCGGTCGCCGACCTTCAGATGCATCGTCACCTGTTGTTGCATGGGCACGTTCCGCCGTCCCCTTCCCTTGGGGTGGAGCGTGATCTTCGCGAGCTGCTCCAGCACTTGGCGCTTCCGGTCCATGCTCAGATCCAAGAAGCGGTGGACGCTCTCGCTCCGTAGCTCGTAGGGCGGCCGGGGAGCGGCGTCGCTCTCGGCGATCCCCTGCTCGACCTCGGAGAGTTGCGCGTTCAGCGAGGCGGTCGCCGTCTCCAACTGCTCGATGGTGATGCCCCCGCGCGCGAAGGAGTCCGACAGTGAGGTCAGCCGGGCACGCAGGCGCTCGGCTTCCTGCCACAGCTCGGTTGGGGTGTCCGCGTCGGGGATCGGCATGAGGCCGCCAGGACGGATCGTCGCCACGGTTATGGCGAATGCGTTGACGACCATGTTGTCGGCCTCCTCGCGGGGCGTGCTGACGTGGTAGCTCGCGCACTGGTAGATCGGTCGGCCCTTGTGTCCGCTGCCCGCGTTGACGGTCTCGCCACAGGTGGCGCACCGGGCGATGCCGGTCAGCAGGTTCTCAGCGGCTCGGCCACGCGACGGGGCTTTCGTGCGGGTCAGCCGTGCGGGGTTGGTCAGCTTGGCGACGAGGAGCGTGTGCGTCTCCTCGGAGATGATTGGCTCCCAAGTTCCCTTGCCGATGACCTCGCCGTGGTAGGTCGCAAGGCCGGCGTTTCGTGGGTTGAGCAGGATCTTCCGTACGCCGTTGTGCGTCCAGCCGTCAACTCCCTTGGAACTGCGAGGAGTAGTGATCCCCAGGTCCTTCCAGTGTCGAACGATGGCCCTCAGTGGTTCGCCGTCGAGTACCCGCTCAGCCGACTCCCTGATGAGTTCGGCCTCCTCGGGGACGAGGGTGCCGTCCTTCTCAAACCCGAAGGCTCGCCAGCCGCTCTGCCAGGGCTTTCCCTCGGCGGCGCGTTGCTTGTTCGCCCGACGCTGGCGCGCTCCCTTACGCTCCACCTCGCCTCGGGCTACCGCTGCGAGGATGCGGGCGACCATGCGCCCCATGTCGGTCGTGAGGTCGATGTCCCCGGACACGGTGGCGACCCCGACATCGTGGTTGTCGGCGAGGACGATGAGCTCTTCGAGTTCCACCATGTTGCGAGTCATGCGATCGAAGTGCCACGCGACCACCACGTCGACTTCGCCGGTCTCGACCATGTTGAGGACCCGCTCCCAGGCGGGGCGCTTCTTCTTCCCGTACGCGGAGATCGAGACGTCCTCCTCGACCGCGACGACCTTCCAGCGGCGGAGGTCTGCGAGCTTCTCGCAGTCCTCGCGCTGACGAGCGTTCGACTTGCCCTCCCCCGTGTCGTCGCGGGAGACGCGGGTGTAGATCACTGCGCGCTTCATGACGTCGTCCACGAAGACAACCTACCCGGTTATGAGCACAGATCGTTCGCCTTGTTCCCGGGGCTGATCAGCATCGTCTCGCTGGCGCAGTGAGCCTGCGGACAACCGGAAAGGAAGCCCTCATGCGTCCCTACGCCCTCATCTCCGCGACCCTCGTCGCCCTGGTCGAGCGGTTGCGCGGCGAGGATCCCGAGCGGGGCGACGTGCCCGGCTGGGTGATGATCACCGTGATGACCGCCGCGCTGGTGCTGGCGATCCTGATCCCGTTCCGCGCGGCGATCGTCGAGGCGGTGACGAACGCGCTGACGTCGGTCACGAATGCCGGCTGAAGAAGAACCTCGCCGCCCCCCGCAGCTCGCAGGCTCGCCGCGGGACCCTGCGGCGAGGCCGTTCCATCAGCTCACCTTCCCACGGCTCGCGAGCCCGGCGCGGGCCCCTGCAGAGGGGCCGGAGGGTCATCGGGAGCGGGGCAGCGCCGTCGTCGATTTCGTGCTGGTCTCGCTGCTGATCGTGGCGCTGCTGCTGGCGGTGCTGCAGGTGGCGGTGTACGTGCACGTGCGCAACGTGGTGACGGCGAGCGCGCAGGAGGGTGCGCGGTACGCGGCGGCCGCCGACGTCGACTCCGCCTACGGCGCTGCGCGGACGGTGGAGGTGGTGGCGCGTGCGACGTCGGAGCAGACCGCGCGCGGGCTGGCGTGCACGTCGGGGGAGGAGGGCGACCCCTCCGGCGCGACGTTGGTGGTGGTGCGCTGCTCGGGGTCGGTGCCCTCGCTGCTGGCGGCCCTGGGGAACCTGCTGCCGCTGGAGGTCACCGGCCGGGCGATGAAGGAGGCCGGGTGAGGTGGCTGCGCGCCCGTCTCGGGCAGGTCGAGGGTGAGCGCGGGTCGGCGCTGGTGGAGTTCGTGTTCGTCGCGCTGGTGGTGTTCGTGCCGCTGGTCTACGTGGTGGCGGGGTTCTCGGCGGTGCAGCGCGGGGTGTTCGCCTCGCAGGCCGCGGCGCGGGAGGCGGGGCGGGCGATGGGCACCGCGCCGGACCCGGTGACGGGGCAGGAGCGGGCGCTGCGGGCGGCGCAGCTGGCGGTGGCCGACCAGTCGATCGAGGCCACCGACCTGCAGTTGGCGTACGCCCCGGCCGGCGCCGGGTGCGAGGCGGCGGGCAGCTACACCCCGACGCTGGCGCCGGGGGAGGAGTTCTCGGTCTGCGTGACGGTGACGGTGCGGATCCCGCTGCTGCCGGAGTTCGTCGACGCCAACACCGCCACCGGTCAGTTCGTCGTCGAGCGCGACCGCTACGTCGACGGCTGAGGGAGCGCAGTCGACGGGCCGCCACCCCACGCACACGTCGGGTGGCGGCCCAGCGGGGCCGAGCTGCTAGAGCTACTCGGTCGGGTCGGCGCCCCGACGCGATTCCAGTCGCTCGATCGCCCACGCGTAGGCATTCCCCCGCAGGGTGCCGTCCTTGGCCTCCCAGCCGCTCCCGCCCACAATGGACTCAAGCGCGGCGACGCTGCCGCCCAGCGCCTTGATCCGCGCTTCCCACTCCGGTGCCGAAGCGTCCGTGCCGTCGACGGACGCAGCCTTGACGGTGAGGCCGTAGCGGGCGGCGTAGCGGATGATCGGCGACCACCACGCGAGGCCCAGGTCGCCGGTCCCGGGGTCGACCATGGGGTCCGGCCGGCCGGAAGAGGCCAACTCGGAGTAGTAGTCAGCGATCCACTTGGGGTACGCCATGGCCCGGCGGCCGGCGGGAGCTCCCTGCGCGTCGCTCTTCCCGGGGTAGTGAGTGCCGCCGCGCGGGTCGACGAGCACGTAGACGAACGGCCCGGGCCCCAGGTCGACGGGATCGCAGAACTCGAGTTCCGTCGCGAGGCTGCACAGCGCGTCGTACGACAGGACGTCGATCGTCACTGGGACGGTGAACGGATTGGGCTTGGGCATGGGTGCCCCTCTCCTCGTGGTGGCCGAGTCCTGGACCGGTCCACCGTGTGGGTGTGTACCGCGAGTCGAGGTCGGCGATGAACGACGCCTACGACCGGGCGGCGGTGGTCACCGTCCCGCTCCGCGACGGCGCGCGCAACACGAGAGCCGACAGCTCACTCGACGGAGGCATGTGGTGGCGTGCTTGCGAGCCGGGGGGAGGCCTGAGGCCGATGGCCACTCCCAGCGGCACGAGGCCGGCGCGCGCCCCCAGGGTTCAGCGGCCTGCCGAGTCGGCAGGGACGAGCATCAGCAGGGCGTCGAGCGGCAGCCGCTCGCGCGCCGCCCGCTCGCGGGCGGCCAGCGCCTCCGGCAGCTCCGCCTCGGCATCGCGGCGGCCGAGCGCCAGGACGACGAGCGGAACGACGGCGGTCGGCAGGTCGAGCAACGCGGCGACCCGTTCCCGGTCGAAACCGCCGAGCTGGTGCACCGCCAGGCCCTCGTGCTCGGCCTGCACGGTGAGGTGCGCGACCGCCTGCCCGGTGTCGTAGACGGCCCACGGGCGTGGGGCGCCGTCCGGGCCGGCGGTCTCGGCCGCGACGACGACGAGCGCGGACGACGCATGCGCCCACACCCGGTTGCCCCGCGCGAGCGCGTCCTGGACGGCCGCGAACTCGGGCGTCCCACGCCGGGCTACCGCGAACCGCCACGGCTGGCTGTTGTTCGCGCTCGGCGCCCACCGGGCGGCCTCCAGGAGCGCGGTCAGCTGCGCGTCGGTCAGCTCGTGCGCCGCATCCAGGGCCCGAGAACTCCACCGCCCGGCCAGCAGGGGGTGCAGGGGCACGGCGGTGACGGCGGTCTTGCAGGCGCTCATGCCATCGACAGCCCGAGTCGAGGGTTCGATCTTCCGTGCGGTCGGTCACCCGGCCGACGGGCTCAGCGGCGGACCGCGTCCAGGTAGCGCAGCACCGCGGTGACCCGCCGGTCGGCGGCGTCGGTCGGCGGCAGGTCGAGCTTGGCGAAGATGCTGCGGATGTGCTTGTGCACCGCTCCGTCGGTGACGACCAGCCGGGCGGCGATCGCGGCGTTGCCCAGCCCCTCGGCCATGAGCGCGAGCACCTCCCGCTCGCGGGCGCTGAGCCGGTCCAGCCCGGCGTCCGGACGCGACCGGGTGAGCAGCTGGGCCACCACCTCGGGATCGATCGCCGTCCCGCCCTCCGCGACCCGGTGCAGCGCGTCGAGGAACTGCTCCACCCGCCCCACCCGCTCCTTGAGCAGGTAGCCCAGCCGCCGCGCCCCGCCGGCCAGCAGCTCGGTGGCGAACGCCTGCTCCACGTAGGCCGACAGCACCAGCACCGCCAGCTCAGGCTGCCGGCGCCGGGCCTCGACCGCGGCCCGCACGCCCTCGTCGGTGTGCGTCGGCGGCATCCGGACGTCGACGATCGCCACGTCCGGGCGGTGCTCGTCGACGGCGGTCAGGAACCCGTCCGGCCCGTCCGCCGTCGCCACGACGTCCAGCGACTCGGCGCGCAGCAGCAGCGCCAGCCCCTCCCGCAGCAGCGCGTCGTCCTCGGCGATCACGATCCGCACGGCAGCGCCACCTCCAGCGTCGTCGGCCCACCCGGCGGGCTGGTCAGGGTGAACTCCCCGTCGTGCGCCTCCACCCGCCGGCGCACGCCGGTCAGCCCGGAGCCGCCGCCCTCGACCGCCCCGCCGCGCCCGTCGTCGGTCACCGCCAGGTGCAGCCGGCCCTCGTTCAGGCGCACCGTCACCCGCGCCGCGGTGGCGCCGCTGTGCCGCGCCACGTTGGTCAGCGCCTCGGCGGCCACGAACCAGGCGGTCGCCTCCACCGACGCCGGGCACCGCACCGGGACGTCGACGTCCACGGTGCACGGCACCGGGCTGGCCGCCGCCAGCCCGCTCAGCGAGCCGGACAGCCCGCGGTCGACCAGCACCGGCGGCAGGATCCCGCGGGCGACCGACCGCAGCTCGGCCAGCGCCTGCTCGGCGGCGTACTGGGCCCGCTCCAGCAGCTCCTCGGTGGCCGCGGGATCCCGCCCCAACGAGCGGCGGGCCGCACCGAGCAGCACGGTCGTCGTCACCAGCCGGTTCTGCGTGCCGTCGTGCAGAGACCGCTCGATGCGCCGCAGCTCGGCCACGTGCGCGTCCAGCGCCGCCGCCCGCGTGGCGGTCAGCTCGGCCACCCGCAGCGACAGGTCGGTGCCCGGCGGTGCGGACAGCAGCCGCCGCGCCGCCCGCGCGTGCAGCCGGGCCATCCCCTGGGTCGCCCCGACGGTCAGCGCCGCCCAGCCGAGCCCGAGCAGCGCCACGGCGGCCGCGCCGGTCCAGGTGTCGACCGACCACCACCACGGCCGGCTCGCCTCGCCCGGCGGCAGCAGCGGCCACCACAGCGGGAAGGTCAGGTCGCGCACCGCGTAGACGGGCAGCCCGACCCCGACCAGCGTCCACACCAGCCCGACCGTCGCCGCCCCGGCCAGCCAGGCCAGCTCCCGCCGGGCCGCCGGGTCGAACGGCGACCGGGGCGCCGCGGCGGGGCCGAGGACGTCGGGGCCCCAGCGGGCGAGGCGGGCGCGCTCCCGGTCGGCCAGCGCGTGCACCAGCCGCAGCGCCCCCGGGACCAGCAGCACGCCGATGCCGACCAGGCAGGTCAGGGCGACGACGAGCACCCAGAGCAGCACGACCAGTGCCAGCAGCGAGGTGCCGAGCCCGCCGCCGAGCTGCTCGAGCGCACCCAAGGTGTCCCGGCCGGCCCGGACCGCCGCCGGGCGCAGCCCACGCGCGGCCGCGGGAGCCGGCGCGACGGGCGGGGGAGCGGAAGGCACCCCCGAACGCTAGGAGCACCGGGGCCTCGCCGTCAGCACCCGAACCGCAGGAGTACAGCCTGCTGTACCTCGAACGGGCAGGTCAGGGGATCGGCAGGCCGCCGCGCCGTCCCGAGGATCGATCACGTACCGATCCCGCGACCTCCAGGAGCCCGTCGTGCCCGACCCCTACCGCCTCGACGACACCTCGCCGTCCCCCACTCCCGACGGCCACCCCATCCCGCCCCGGTACGACCCCCCGCCGTACCGGCCCGCCGGGGACGGCGGGCGCCTGCGGACCGCGCTGTGGCTGCTGCTGGCCCTGAGCGTCGCCGTCAACGCGCTCGCGTCGTTCGGCGTGCTGCCCCTGGTGGCCAGCATCGTCTCCGGAGTGGTCACCGCCGGCTGCGTCGCCGCGCTGATCACCCTGCACGTCCGCCGGCGATGACCGCCGCCCTGCGCCGGCCGGGCACCGACCCGGCCGCGCCCCAGGAGCCCGCCGTGGCGCTGCACGGGGTCACCAAGGTGCACCCCAACGGCGTCCGGGCCCTCGACGACGTCACGCTCGCCGTGCCGCGCGGCTCCTTCCTCGCGGTGATGGGCCCCTCCGGCTCGGGCAAGAGCACCCTGCTGCACTGCGCGGCGGGCCTGGACACCCCCACCGCCGGCGACGTGCTGCTCGACGGCACGGAGATCGGCCGGCTCGACGAGACCCGCCGGACAGAGCTGCGCCGCGACCGGATCGGCTTCGTGTTCCAGGCCTACAACCTGGTGCCGGCCCTGACCGTCGCGGACAACATCACCCTGCCGCTGCGGCTGGCCGGGCAGCGCCTGGACCACGAGTGGGTCCACTCCCTGGTCGAGCGGGTGGGGCTGACCGGCCGGCTCGGCCACCGCCCGACCGAGCTCTCCGGCGGGCAGCAGCAGCGCGCAGCGATCGCCCGGGCGCTCGTGGCCCGGCCCGCCGTCGTCTTCGCCGACGAGCCCACCGGCGCGCTGGATCTGCGCAGCGCCGGCGAGGTGCTCGGGCTGCTGCGCGACCTGGTCGACGAGCTGGGCCAGACCGTCGTCATGGTCACCCACGACCCCGCCGCCGCCGCCCGCGCCCACCGCGCGGTGGTGATGGCCGACGGTCGGGTCGTCGAGACGCACGAGGCCCCGGCCGCCGCCGGGCTGGCCGCCCGCCTCGCCGAGCTGGGGCGGTGAGCCCGGTGTTCGCGATCGCCCTCCGGATGACCCGCCGCCGGCTGGCCGCGCTCGTCGCGGTGGTCTGCGCGGTGCTCGGCGGGGCCGCCATCGTCACCGGCACCGGGGTGCTGGCCGAGTCCGGCCTGCGCTCGGAGCTGCCGGTCGACCGGCTGGCCGCCGCCGACGTGCTCGTCGCCGCCGACCAGACGGTGCGGTCGTCGGGGGAGCTGCCGGTCGCGCTGCCCGAGCGGGCCGGCGTGCCCGCAGACCTGGCCGGCCGCCTCGCCGGTCTGTCCGGCGTCACCGCCGCCGCCGGCGACCTCGCGTTCCCGGCCGCCGTGCTGACCGACGACGGCGACGTGGTCGGCGGCGACGCCCCCGCCGCCGTGGGCCACGGCTGGAGCTCGCTGCAGCTGCTGCCCGACCGGCAGGTGCGGGGCAGGCCGCCGGTCGGCTCGGACGAGGTCGCCGTCGACCCGGCCGTGGCCGCGGCCGCCGGCCTCGAACCGGGCGATCCGGTCCGCGTCGTCGCCGCGGGGCGGACGGCGGAGTACCGGGTGACGGCGGTGGCCGGGCCGGCCGGCGCGGGCGTGCTGTTCGCCGACGACGTCGCCGCACGGCTGGCCGGGCGCACCGGCACCGTCGACCTCGTCGGCCTGCGGGTCGAGCCGGGCGCCACGGACCGGGTCGCCGACGCCGTGCGCGCGCAGGTCGCCGACGCCGGCCTGGAGGTGGCGACCGGGGGCGACCGGGGGGAGCTGGTGCTGCCCGAGGCAGCCGCCGCCCGCAGCCTCCTCGTCGCGCTGGCCTCCTCGCTGGCCGGGGTGCCGCTGCTCGTCGTCGGGTTCGTCATCGCCGGCGCGCTGTCGGTGTCGATCGCCGGTCAGCGGCGCGAGCTGGCGCTGCTGCGCGCGGTCGGCACCACCCCGCGGCAGGTGCGCAGGCTGGTCGCGACCCAGGCCGGCCTGGCCGCCGCCGTCGCGCTGGTCCCCGGGATCGCGCTGGGCTACCTGCTCGCCGACCGGTTCCGTCGGCTCCTGGCCGGCACGGGCCTGATCCCCGAGCAGCTGCCGCTCACGTGGAGCCCGCTGCCGGCGCTGGCCGCCACGCTGCTGCTGCTCCTGGTCGTCCAGATCGCGGCCCGCGGCGCGGCGTGGCGGGTCTCGCGGGCGCCGGTCACCGCCGCCCTCGGGGAGAGCCGCACCGGGCCGGCGGTGCCGTCGGCGGTGCGCACCCGGATCGGCCTGGGGCTCCTGGTGGCCGCCCTTCCGCTCGCGGTGCTGCCGCTGCTCCTGCGCTCGCAGCTCGGTGCGGCGGGCACGTCGCTGGCCGGCATCGTCGGCGCCATCGGTCTGGCGCTGGCCGGGCCGGTGCTGCTGCGCCGGGTCACCGGCGGGCTGGCCCGCCGGCTCCCGGCGAGCACCTCCGCGCCGACCTGGCTCGCGGTGGCCAACCTGCACGGGTACGCACTGCGTTCGGCCGGCGCGGTCACCACGCTGGCGATGGCCGTGGTGCTCGCGCTGACCTACACCTCCTCGCACACCACGGTGGCCGCCGCCGTCACCGGGGAGGCCGAGGAGGCCACGTTGGCCACCGCGCAGGTCGTCGCCCCGGCGCTGGGCGGCATCCCCGAGGACGCGCTGACCGCCGTGCGGGCCACCCCCGGCGTCGAGGCGGCCGCACCCGTGCGCACCACCGCGGTGCTGTGGTCGCAGCGCCTGCTCGGCGAGGTCACTGTCGAACCGCAGGGTGCGCTGGTGCTCACCCCCGCCGCGCCCGAGGTGCTCGACCTCGACGTCCGGGCCGGCAGCTTGGCCGGGCTGACCGGCGACACGGTCGCGCTGGGCACCGAGGCGGCGCGCGCCCGCGACGCCGGTGTCGGCAGCCGGGTGCGGCTCACCCTCGGTGACGGTGCCGAGGTGACGGCACGGGTGGTCGCCGTCTACGACCGCACGCTCGGCCTCGGCGCCGTCGTCCTCTCCTCGGACCTGGCCGCCGGGCACACCACCAGCGACCTCGCCGACCAGCTCCTGGTCCGCACCGACGGCAGCGCCGCCGCCGACCGGGCCCTGGCCGAGGCGGTCGCGGCCCGACCGGGCCTGGTGCTGGCCGATGCCGCCGCCGGAACGGCGCGAGCGGTGCCGCCGGAGACGTGGGTCAACCTCGCGGTGGTCGGCGTGCTGCTGGGCTACGTGCTGCTCGGCGTCGCCAACTCGCTGGTCGCCGCCACCGCCCAGCGCCGCGAGGAGCTGGCCACCCTGCGGCTCAGCGGCACCACGCCGGCCCAGCTGCGGGCCATGGTGCGGTGGGAGGCCGGGTTCATCTCGGCCGCCGCCGTCCTCGCCGGGGTCCTGGTCTCGGCCGTGCCGCTGGCGCTGCTGGGCCTGGGGTTCCTCGACCGGCCCTGGCCGGCCGGGCCCTGGTGGCTGCTGCCCGCAGCGGCCGTCGTCGTCACCGCGATCGCGGTCGCCGGCATCGGGCTGCCGGCCCGCTCGGCGCTGCGCACGCCACCGACGGCGGCGCTGACCGGCGCGGGATAGCCGTACCGCCCTGGAGACGTCGGTCGGTCCCCGGGGCCCTCGTCGGCAGGGACCTCCGGCCCGGTAGTCGGGACCCTCGGCCCTCTCGCGGGACCGCTCCCCGCGACCAGCATGGAAGCGGGTCCGGGAGAGGACCCGGTCCGGGCGCCGCTGGTGCCCGACCACCGAGCAGAGGGAGTGGTCATGAGCGTCGACGTGCAGCAGCGTCCGGGCACGGCGGAGCGGCCTGTGGTCGGGCAGCGTCCGGCCGTGGACCGCGCCGAGGTGCGGTCCTCCCCGCCCGCGGAGAAGCGCGGCCCGGAGTACCGCGGCTGGTTGTGCGCCCTCGACGTCGTCGTCGCGGCGACGATCGTCTTCACCGCCATGATCGTGCTCACGATGCTGGCCGGAGGCGACGGCTACCTGCAGTGATCTTTGGGGGGCCGGCCGACCAGGTCGAGCACGCCCGTGACTCCGCCCGCGGGTGGCGGGAGCAGCACGGGCGTGGCGGCGGCCGCCGAGGCGGCTGACCGACCCGACCGGTCGGGTCGGCCAGCCGTGGCCGCCCCCGGGTTCAGCCGCCCCGCTCGACCTCGGCCTGCACGACGCCCCGCACCGCGCGCAGCAGCGACTCGTCGGAGGTGTCGCCGTTCGAGAGGGCGGTACGCGCCTGGTCGTCCAGCAGGCTGCCGTCCACCGACTCGAGCCAGGTGACCTCTCCCTCGGCGCGGCGGCCGACCCGCAGGCCCTCGCCCTCCGGCGTCACCACGTACTCCTGGCCATCCACCTGGATCGTCATCTCGTCGCTCATGCACGGCCCCCTACCCCCGCGACCCCCGGTTCCACGCAGGGCGACCTGCGCCCGGGGAGGATGCGCGCATGGACGAGGAGTTCTGCGAGGTCGTGGTCACCGCCGCGGACGCCGACTGGCTGGCCGGCTACACCCGCACGCTGGTCGACGAGCGGCTGGCCGCCTGCGGGCACCACACCGCACCGATCCGGTCGGTGTACCGCTGGGAGGGGGCGGTGCAGGACGAGAGCGAGGCCCGGGTGGCCCTGCACACCCGCCGGGCGCTGGTGCCCCGGATCGTCGCGCGCACCCGGGAGCTGCACCCTTACGACGTCCCGTGCGTCATCGCCCTCCCGCTGGTCGGCGGCAACCCCGACTACCTGCGGTGGATCGCAGCGGAGACCGACTCCCCGTCCTGATTGGCTCTCCCCCTTTCCGGGGAGAACAGAGGAAGCTGGCTGCGGTAGGGATCACAGCTGCCGATGGAGGGGACGAGCGGCGCGCCAGCGGGCGCCCCGGGACCGGCGGAGGAGACGTGGCGCGAGGCGTGAGCCAGGGCGGGCTGCCGCTCGACGGCCGGGAGGGTGCCGCCTCCCGCGCCTCGGACGCCGCGCTCGTCGGCGCCGTGGTCGACGCCTTGCCGTCCCCGACCGTGCTGCTCGACCCGGACGGCGTGATCGTCATGGTCAACTCGGCCTGGGTCACCGCCGGGCTCGAGCACGGGCAGTCGATCCAGCCAGGTGCGAACTACTACGCCGAGGCGGTCGGTCTGGCCGACGACCCGGACGGCCGGGAGCTCATCACCGAGCTGCGCGAGCTGATCGCCGGCGAACGTTCGCGGGTGTCGATCGACCGTTCGCTGCCCAGCCCGGCCGGCAGCGGGCGGCTCTGGTTCCACGTGCAGGCCACCCGGGTGGGCGACCAGGGGCACGTCGTCGTCACCCACACCGACGTCACCGCGCGGGTGCGCGCCGAGCTGGCCTCGTCCTGGCAGGCCCGCCACGACCACCTCACCGAGCTGCCCAACCGCGCCTACCTGCACGAGCTCATCGACCGGGAGCTGCAGAAGCCCGACCGCCCGGCCCTCGCGGTGCTGTTCCTCGACGTCGACGGCTTCAAGGAGGTCAACGACTCCCTCGGCCACGAAGTCGGCGACGACCTGCTGCGCCAGATGTCGGCCCGGCTGCTCGAGGCCACCCGCAGCCAGGACACCGTGGGCCGGCTGGGCGGCGACGAGTTCGTGATCCTGTGCCGGGACTGCGGCACCGAGGGGGCGGACGCGCTCGCCACCCGGTGCCAGGCCGCCCTCGAGGTCCCGTTCGAGCTGGCGGGGCGCACGGTCACCCTGGGCGCCAGCATCGGCATCGCCGCCATCGGCCGCGGTGACCGTCGCAGGATCCGCTCGACCGATCTGGTCCGGGATGCGGACCTGGCCATGTACGCCGCCAAGGCGGCCGGGCGCGGTGGGATCCGGGTGTTCACCCCCGACCTGCGGCGGGCCGTGCAGGAACGGCTCCAGCTGGCCGGTGAGCTGCGCGAGGCCATCGAGCAGGGGCAGCTGGTGCTGCACTACCAGCCGGTGATGCACCTGGCGACGGGCGACTGCTCGGCGGTCGAGGCGCTGGTGCGCTGGCAGCACCCGGACCGCGGGCTGCTCGGGCCCGGGGAGTTCCTGCCGCTGGCCGCCCAGCACGGCCTGATCGTCCCGCTGACCCGCTGGGTCCTGCGCACCGCCGCCCGACAGGCCACCGTCTGGACCGCGGCGGGGCTGCCGCTGGTCCTGGGCGTCAACATCGAGGCCGAGCACTTCGCCACCGGCACGCTCGGCGCCGACGTCGCCACGGCTCTCACCGAGGCGGGGCTGCCGCCCGAGCGGCTGGTCGTGGAACTCACCGAGACCAGCGTGGCCGCCGACTTCGACTCGGCGGCCGCCCAGCTGGCCGCGCTGCGGATCACCGGCGTGGAGGTCGCCATCGACGACTTCGGCCGCGGGTTCTCCTCGCTGGGCCAGCTGGTCTCGCTCCCGGCCGGCGTCCTCAAGATCGACCGGAGCCTCGTCGTCGGCGTGGCCGGCCGGGCCCGGGAGTCCGCCGCCGCCATCGCCGCCGTCGTCGGGCTGGCGCAGGCGGTCGGCATGCGCACCCTCGCCGAGGGCGTCGAAACCGCCGGGCAGCTGGCCCTGGCGACCGAGCTGGGCTGCACCTTCGCCCAGGGCTTCCACATCGCCCGGCCGATGCCGGCGGAGGAGATCCCCGGCTGGATGGCCGACCACTGCGCGGGGCCGCCGCCGGCGCCCCTGCCCACCGGGGCCGGGGCGCTGGCCCGCGGCCTCGGACCCCCGACCTCCGGCTGACCGCCGCGGTCAGCCCGGCTCGCCGCGCGCCTTGCGCCGCACGATCACCACGATGTCCACCACGGCGACGGCCGCGGCGATGAACAGCAGCACGGCCGGCCAGGTGGGCAGGTCGTCGACCATCAGCCAACCCACACCGGCGAGCAGGCAGAACACGAGGCCGAAGATCGCCAGGGCCAGCCGCAGGGTGAGCGCCGACCGGGCCGGGCGCGCCCCGGCGAACCCGGCCGTGGGGTCGTGGTGGTCGGGCAGGCCGCGTGCGTAGTCCTCTCGCGAGCGAGGTCGGTTCGGATCGGTCATGGCATCCCTGCCTACCCGGGGCGGGGGCGCACTACCCTGGGTCGACGTGGCCTCCGCTGACTTCTCCGTCGTCCTGGACGAGCTCGACACGACCCTGAAGTCGATCGAGGCCGTCCTCGACGTCGACCGCATGCGCCGGGAGGTGGCCGAGCTCGAGCAGCAGGCCGCCGCGCCCGACCTCTGGGACGACGTCGAGGCCGCCCAGGCCCTCACCTCGAAGCTCTCCTACATGCAGGGTGACCTGCGCCGGGTGGAGGAGCTGCGCGGACGCCTGGAGGACGTCGGGCTGCTGCACGAGATGGCCGCCGAGGAGGGCGACGAGGCCACCACGGCCGAGGCGGAGCAGGAGCTGGCGAACCTGCGCAAGGCGATCGACGAGCTCGAGGTGCGCACCCTGCTCTCCGGCGAGTACGACTCCCGCGAGGCGCTGGTGACGATCCGGTCCGAGGCCGGCGGCGTCGACGCCGCCGACTTCGCCGAGATGCTCATGCGCATGTACCTGCGCTGGGCCGAGCGCCACAAGTACCCGACCGAGGTGCTCGACATCAGCTACGCGGAGGAGGCCGGCATCAAGTCGGCCACCTTCTCGGTCAAGGTGCCCTACGCCTACGGCACCCTGTCGGTCGAGCAGGGCACCCACCGGCTGGTGCGCATCTCCCCGTTCGACAACCAGGGCCGGCGGCAGACCTCGTTCGCGGGTGTCGAGGTGCTGCCCGTCGTCGAGCAGACCGACCACGTCGAGATCCCGGAGAACGAGATCCGGGTGGACGTCTTCCGCTCCTCGGGGCCGGGTGGGCAGAGCGTCAACACCACCGACTCCGCCGTCCGGATGACCCACATCCCGACCGGCATCGTCGTCTCCTGCCAGAACGAGAAGAGCCAGATCCAGAACCGCGCGGCCGCGCTGCGGGTGCTCCAGGCCCGGCTGCTCGTCGTCCGCCAGCAGGAGCAGAAGGCGGAGATGGACGCGCTCAAGGGGGAGGGCAGCAGCTGGGGCAACCAGATGCGCTCCTACGTCCTGCACCCGTACCAGATGGTGAAGGACCTCCGCACCGAGCACGAGACCGGCAACACCGCCTCCGTCCTCGACGGCGACATTGACGCCTTCATCGAGGCCGGCATCCGGTGGCGGCGCCAGCAGGAGGCTGTCGACGCCGCCTGAAGAAGGACCGCCCTTCCCCCTACGCCTCGCACGCTCGGCGCGGGCCCCTGGAGGACGGCCGTTCCGGCGCGGTCGGCGAGGTCACATTCCCGGGCGATCCGGAGCCGGTCTCAACCGTGCGTGACCGGGTGACCCGGCGGTTACCGCGCGACGGTGACACACCGCGAGAACGAGTCCGGAGCGTTCCGTGGCGAACGGGCCGGATACCCGGTTCGGACTAGTACCGTGGCGCCTCGTGATCGAATTGCAACACGTCACCAAGCTGTACCCGGCCGGCGGCCGGCCTGCGCTCGACGACGTGTCCACGGAGATCGACAAGGGCGAGTTCGTCTTCCTCATCGGGTCCTCCGGTTCGGGCAAGTCGACCTTCCTCCGGCTGCTGCTGAAGGAGGAGGACCCGACGTCGGGCACGATCGTGGTGAACGGCCAGACGCTCAACACCATGAGCAAGTGGAAGGTGCCCAAGCTCCGCCGCACCATGGGCTGCGTCTTCCAGGACTTCCGCCTGCTGCGCAACCGCACGGTGGCGCAGAACGTCGCCTTCGCCCTCGAGGTGATCAACAAGCCGCACCGCACCATCAAGCGGGTCGTCCCCGAGGTGCTGGAGATGGTCGGGCTGGAGGGGAAGGCCAACCGGCTCCCCGGCGAGCTCTCCGGTGGTGAGCAGCAGCGGGTCGCGATCGCCCGCGCGTTCGTCAACCGGCCGCTGGTGCTGCTGGCCGACGAGCCGACCGGAAACCTCGACCCGGAGACGAGCGAGGGCATCATGCTGCTGCTCGAACGGATCAACCGGACCGGCACCACGGTGGTCATGGCGACGCACGACTACCACATCGTCGACTCGATGCGCCGCCGCGTCATCGAGCTCAACGGGGGAGTCCTCACCCGCGACCAGTCGCGCGGTGTGTACGGCGTGGGCCGCTAGCAGCGCCCGCCGCGAGTCGTCCAACCAGGTGCCGACGACGTCGAGGCACCTGTCTCGCCTCGTGCACGAATCCAGATAGGGAATCCATTGCGCGTCAACTTCGTGCTCTCCGAGGTGGCCACCGGGCTCCGTCGCAACCTGACCATGACGGTCGCGATGATCCTGACCACGGCCATCTCGCTCGGACTCATGGGCACCGGCCTGCTCATCGCCGGGATGATCTCCGAGATGAAGGAGATCTACTACGACAAGGTGCAGGTCTCCATCTTCCTGGCCGACGACGTCACCGACGAGCAGCGGCAGGCGATCCAGAGCGAGCTGGAGTCCTCCGACGAGGTCCGGAGCTTCATCTACGAGTCGCGCGAGGAGGCCTACGAGCGCTTCCAGCAGCAGTTCAGCCAGCAGCCGGAGCTGGTGGCGAACACCCCGCCGGACGCGCTGCCGGAGAGCTTCCGCGTCGAGCTGGTGAACCCCGAGCGCTACGAGGTGATCGCCGCCCAGTTCCCCAACGGGGAGGCCGGCGTCGACCAGGTGCGGGACGAGGGCGAGTTCCTCGACCGGCTGTTCAGCCTGCTTAACGGCGCCCGCAACGCGACGATCGCCGTCGCGGTCGTGCAGGCGCTGGCGGCTCTGCTGCTGATCTCCAACACCATCCAGCTCGCGGCGTTCAACCGGCGCAACGAGACCAACATCATGCGGCTGGTCGGCGCCTCCCGCTGGTACACCCAGCTGCCGTTCATCCTCGAGGCGGCGATCGCGGGCCTCATCGGTGGGCTCCTCGCCGCCGGCGGGCTGATCCTGACCAAGGTGCTCTTCATCGACCGGACCCTCTCCGGCCCGATCCGGGCGGGCATCATCCCGCCGGTCGAGTGGAGCGCGATCATCACCAACAGCGTGGTCGTCACCGGCGTCGGCGTCGCGCTGGCCGCCATCGCCGCCTTCGTCACCCTGCGGCTGTACGTCCGGATGTAGCCGGCGCTGCCCTCTCGTCGAGATCGCGGGATCTCGGCGTCTCCGGGGCACGATCGGCGGCGGCGGTAACCTGGTCCCATGCCGCGTGAGACCGGGCGCAAGCTGATCGCCCAGAACAAGAAGGCGCGGCACGACTACTCGATCCTCGACACCTACGAGGTGGGCCTGGTGCTCACCGGCACCGAGGTGAAGAGCCTGCGGGCCGGCCGTGCCTCGCTCGTCGACGGGTTCGCCTCGATCGACGACGGCGAGGTGTGGCTGCAGCACGTGCACATCCCCGAGTACGTGCAGGGCACCTGGACCAACCACGCCCCGCGCCGCAAGCGCAAGGTGCTCATGCACCGCGAGGAGATCGACAAGCTGATGGGCAAGACCCGCGAGGGCGGCCTGACGCTGGTGCCGCTGGACCTGTACTTCAAGGACGGCAAGGTCAAGGCCACCCTCGCGCTCGCCAAGGGCAAGAAGTCCTACGACAAGCGGCACGACCTCGCCGAGCGCGACTCGCGCCGGGAGATCCAGAAGGCGTTCGGCCGCTACGTGAAGGGCCGTCGCTGACGAACGGGCGTCGCCGAAAACCGGTTGAGCGGCCCGGAACACTCGGGCCGTGCGGATGACCTTCCAGCGGATGGCAGACCGCCGGCCGGTCGAGACCCTGGTCGAGCGGGACGACGGCGTCGTGTTCGCCATGCGGGGTGCCGGGGGCGGAGCCGACCTGCCGCACGACCTGGTGCACGCCGTCGTCGAGACGGCGCTGCCGCTGCACGACGGCGTCTGGGGCTGCGTCGCCGACGGCGTGGTGTGGGGCAGCATGCGGCACGTGTCTGGCCGCCGGCCGCCGCATTCCGCCGAGCGGTCCGACCGGCTGAAGCGGGAGCGGACCGAGGCCGTGCAGCGTGCGGAGACCGTCGCGGACGTCGTCGGCCGGCTGGCCCGGGGCGAGGAGGTGCTGCGCGCCCACGTCGCGGCCGCGGGTCTCCCGCGTGACCGGGTCGAGGCCGCCGTCCGAGCCGCGCGGGAGGCGGCCCGCCGGTGGGCCGCGCTGCCGGTCGGGGAGCAGTGGGTGGTCGAGTGGCCGGCCGGTGGACGGCGTCCCGGGACGGGCGGGCGGCGACGCTGACGGGGCGCGCATACGGTGAGCGCATGAGAGGCATCGCGTACGACCGGTTCGGGGGCGTGGACGTCCTGCAGCTGCGGGACGACCTTCCCGAGCCGCCGGTCGGCCCGGACACGGTGCTGGTGCGCACCCGGGCCGCGGGCGTCAACCCGGTCGACATCGGCATCCGCGAAGGCGGCCTGTCCGCCTTCTTCCCGCACAACTTCCCGATCGTCCCGGGCTGGGACCTCGCCGGGGTCGTCGAGGCCGTCGGCCCCGCGATCGTCGACTTCAAGCCCGGTGACGAGGTGTTCGGCTACCTGCGGCGCGACGACGTCCAGTGGGGGACGGCGGCCGAGCTCGTCCCCGCACCGCAGCGCTGCCTGGCGCACAAGCCCGAGTCCCTGTCGTTCACCGAGGCCGGCGGCGTGCCGCTGGCCGGCCTGACCGCCTACCAGGCGCTCACCGAGGCGCTCCGCGTCGGCGAGGGCGACCGCGTGCTGGTGCACCGGGCCGCCGGTGGGGTCGGCTTCTTCGCCGTGCAGATCGCCGTCGCGCTCGGCGCGCACGTCATCGGCACCGCGAGCCCCCGCAACCACGGCTTCCTCCGCGAGGCCGGCGCCGCCGAGGTGCTCGACTACTCGGCGGGCCCGATCAGCGAGCAGCTCACCGACAAGGTGGACGCCGTGCTCGACCTCAACGGCGGGGACACGCTGGCCGACGCGCCGCAGCAGGTGCGCGACGTCGCCCGCATCGCCAGCGTCGTGGACCCCTCGGTCAACGACATGGGTGGGCGCTACGTCTTCGTCCGCCCGGAGCGGCACGACCTGGAGGAGCTGGCCCGCATGGCCGACGCCGGTCAGCTGCGGGTGGCGGTCGCCAAGGCGTTCCCGCTGGAGCAGACGGCCCAGGCCCACGAGCTCGTCGCCGGCGGGCACGTGCGCGGCAAGGTCGTCGTCACGGTCCCGTGAGCACCGTCCAGCCCCCGGCGGACGACGCCGACGTCCCGCGGTACTGGCGAGAGCTGGGTCTGCCCGGGCTGGTCGACGTGCACGTGCACGTCCTGCCCGAGCGGGTGCAGGCGAAGGTGTGGCAGTACTTCGAGGCCGCAGGCACCCACTACGGGGCCGATTGGCCGGTGGCCTACCGGCTGCCCGAGGAGGAGCGGCTCGCCGTCCTGGCGCGGCTCGGGGTGCGCGCCTTCCCGACGCTGCCGTACCCGCACAAGCCCGGCATGGCCGCCTGGCTCAACGAGTGGTCGGCCGAGTTCGCCGCGGAACGCCCGCAGGTGCTGCAGTCGGCGACGTTCTTCCCCGAGGCGGGCGTCGACGGCTACGTCGCCACCGCCCTCGACCGCGGCGCGCGGATCTTCAAGGTGCACGTGCAGGTCGGCGCCT
Organism: Blastococcus sp. SYSU DS0552; assembly: GCF_054050815.1. Classification (NCBI taxonomy): domain Bacteria; kingdom Bacillati; phylum Actinomycetota; class Actinomycetes; order Geodermatophilales; family Geodermatophilaceae; genus Blastococcus; species Blastococcus sp. SYSU DS0552. The sequence goes on along the minus strand of NZ_JBJHAB010000007.1, from coordinate 159,054 downwards.
TCGACCCGCGGGACCGGCTGCTCGACGACGTCTGGGCGCGGCTGGAGGAGACCGGCACCCCGGTGGTCATCCACTGCGGCTCGGGCCCGCTGGCCGGCGAGCACACCGGCCCGGTGCCGATGCAGGGGTTGCTCGAGCGGTTCCCGCAGCTCCAGCTGGTGATCGCCCACCTGGGCATGCCGGAGTACCGGGAGTTCCTCGACCTGGCCGAGCGCTACGAGCGGGTCCACCTGGACACCACGATGTTCGCCACGGACTTCACCCAGCGGCTGATGCCCTTCGACCTGGCGGACCTCCCGCGGCTGGCCGCGCTGCGGGACAAGGTGCTCCTCGGCAGCGACTTCCCGTCCATCCCGTATCCCTACGCCCACCAGCTGGCTGCGCTGCACCGGCTGGACCTGGGGGAGGAGTGGCTGCGCGCCGTCCTGTGGCACAACGGGGCCCGGCTGTTCACGATCGAGGCGTGACCCCGAGCATCCGCCTGACGGCGACCGTCCTCGGCACCCCGGACCCGCAGGGGCTGGCCCGCTTCTGCCAGTGCCTGCTCGGCTGGCCGATCCGCGACGACGATCCGCAGTGGGCCACGCTGCGGCCCGAGGACGGCGGCCCGGGGCTGTCGTTCCAGCGGGAGGACGACCACGTGCCGCCCGTGTGGCCACCGCAGCCGGGCGCCCAGCAGATGCAGCAGCACCTGGACTTCCAGGTCGACGACCTCGACGCCTTCACCGCGGTGGCGGAGCAGGCCGGTGCGCGCCGGGTCGGCGGGCACACCGACGCGGAGGAGGACGTCCGCGTCTTCACCGATCCGGCCGGCCACCCGTTCTGCCTGTTCGTGCGGCTCCGGTAAATCGGCTCGCGCCGGGCCGGGCCGACTGCCTAGCCTCGGCCCTCGTGCCCGCGCTCCCCGCCGTCCCCGACGGCTGCACCGCCCGCCCCCTGCGCACCGACGACGCCGCGGCGGTCGCCGAGCTGCTCGTCGCCGCCGAACCGCTCGACGACTCCGGCGAGTTCCCCGACGCCGACGACATCGGTGACGAGTGGACCGGCTGGGGCGTCGACCCCGGGCGGGACGGGATCGCCGTCTGCGACGCCGACGGCGCCCTCGCCGGCGTCGCGGTCGTCTCCGCGAGCCCCACCTTCCGGGACGCCTTCCGGATCGTCCTCGACGGACGGGTGCGCCCCGACCAGCGGGGCCGCGGGATCGGCGCCGCCCTGCTGGACTGGCAGCTCGCCCGCGGGGCGGAGGTGCACGGCGAGCGGCACCCCGAGGCGTCGGCGCGGCTGGTGGTGGGCGTGCTCGGCAGCCAGCCGGCCCTGGAGCGCCTGGTGCAGGGGCGCGGGCTGACCGCGGAGCGCTGGTACCGCACCATGGAGCGGCAGCTCACCGACCTCCCCGAGGCGCGGGAGGTCCCGGGTGTCGAGCTCGTCCCGTTCCAGTGGGACCGCGACGACGAGGTGCGCCGGGCGCACAACGCGGCGTTCACCGAGCACCACGGCTCCAGCGAGCGCGACGAGGCATCGTGGCAGCGCCTGTTCACCGGCGCGCGGGCCTTCCGGCCCGATCTGTCGGTGCTCGCCGTCGAGGACGGCGCGGTGCAGGGCTACGTGCTCGGCTACGTCTACGAGGCCGACACCCGGGCGAAGGGGCACCGCGAGGTGGTCCTCGGCCAGATCGGCGTGCTGCCCGCCGCCCGGGGGCGGGGCGTGGCGGCGGCGATGATCGGCCGCAGCCTGGCGGCAGCCGCCGCGCACGACTGCCAGGCCGCCGTCCTCGACGTCGACAGCGACAACGTCACCGGCGCGCTGCGGCTCTACGAGAGCCTCGGTTTCCGGACGGTCCGCGCGAAGGCCGCCTGGTCGCTCTCCCGCCCGCCGGTGGTGGCTGGCTAGGGTTCGGCGCATGGTCAGCGCCGAGCAGTCCGCGCCCGTCTTCGATCCCGCCCTCGTCGGCCGCGCCCACCGCGCGATCGACCCGCTGCACTCGCAGCTGTACTTCGCCCCGGAGCAGGACGAGCACCTCGGTGCGGTCGGCCTGCGGCCGGGCCGGATGGTCTACTTCGCCGGGCGGGCCGCGGCCATGGGCGCCGTCGGCGCGGGGGTCGTGACGGCGACCTTCTACAACTTCGCGCCCTCGCTGGTGGCGCACATGATCCCGCGCGCGTGGTCGCTGGCGACGCCCGAGCAGGTGCTCGCCGCCCGCCTGGACGCCGCCCGCGCCTCCCTCACCCGCCTGCTCGGCGAGGAGACCGCCGGGAGCCCCGAGGTGGCCGAGCTGGCCGGGCTGCTCCGCGAGGCCTGCGCCGGGCTCAGCGCGGAAGGCCGGCCGCTGTACGCCGGGCACGCCGACCTGCCGTGGCCGGAGGAGCCGCTGCTGGCGCTGTGGCACGGCGCCACGCTGCTGCGCGAGCACCGCGGGGACGGGCACGTCGCCGTCCTGGTGCACGCCGGGCTGTCCGGGCTGGAGGCCCTGATCACGCACTGCGCCACCGGCCGGGGGTTCACCGTGCCCGCGGCCAAGGCGACCCGCGGGTGGAGCGACGAGCAGTGGGCGGCCGGGTGCGCGGCGCTGGCCGACCGCGGGCTCCTCGACGACGCCGGCCTGACCGAGGAGGGCGCCGAGCTGCGCGCCCGCATCGAGGTGCAGACCGACGCCCTCGCCGCCGATCCGTGGCTGTCGCTGGGCGCGGAGAAGACCGCCCGCGTGGTCGAGCTGGGCAAGGGGCTGTCGCGCGTGATCACCGCCAACGGGGCGTTCGGCCAGGGCATCTTCGGCCGCGGCTGAGCCGGCGCCGCCCTGCTGCGTCACCGTTCAGGGACCAGTGCGTTCTCCAGGTCGCTGAGCGGTGGTCGCGGCCCTAAGGTCATGCCGCCGGAGCCGTCCTGAGGGGGGCGTCATGACGTCGACCGAGCGATCGCAGGGGGCGGTCCAGGCGGCCGCCCACGGCCGGGGGGCGGCGCAGCGCACCGACGTCGACGCCGCCTTCCGCGGCAGCGCCACCTACCGCAGCCTGGGGGAGCAGCAGCTCAGCCCGGCCGAGGAACGGTTCGAGAAGGGCCGGCGCACCGTCGGTCTGTTCCTCGCGCCGCTGGTCACCCTGGTCTTCGCGCTGGTCCCGCTCGACCTGCCGCGCGACCAGCACCTGCTCGCCGCGATCCTGCTCGGGGTCATCGTCCTGTGGATCACCGAGCCGGTGCCCATCCCCATCGGTGGCCTCATCGGCGTCGCCGCGATCGCCGTGCTCGGGGTGGTGCCGGCCGACGACGCACTGGCGCCGTTCGGCTCGACGACGGTGTTCACCTTCATCGGCGCTTTCATCCTCGCCGCAGCCATGCTCAAGCACGGGGTGGCCCGGCGCTTCGCGATGTTCATCCTGTCGCTGACGTGGGTCGGTGCCTCGACCGCCCGGGTCGTGATCGCCTTCGGGTTCATCACCGCGGTGCTGTCGGCGTTCGTGTCCAACACCGCCACCGTCGCGATGCTGCTGCCCACGGCGATCGGCATCCTGTCGGTGATCGCCAAGCTGCTGCAGGACAAGGAGCTGGTGAAGCCGGACTTCGACCCGCTCCGGCTGCGCGTCGGCGTCGCCCTGATGCTGATGCTGGCCTACGGCGCGGGCGTCGGGGGCCTGCTCACCCCGGTCGGCAGCCCGCCCAACCTGATCGGCCGCGGGCTGATCGAGGAGGCGACCGGGGAGCGGATCGGCTTCCTCGACTGGATGCTCATGGCGCTGCCGATCTGCGCGCTGATGTTCGTCGCGCTCACGGTCGTGCTGCTGCTGATCAACAAGCCGGAGATCAAGCGGATCGAGGGCGTGCACGAGTACGTCCAGAAGGAGCGGGCCGAGCTCGGCCCCTTCTCCGGCGCCGAGCGCAACACCCTGATCGCCTTCGGCGTCACCGTGGCGCTGTGGATCTTTCCCGGCGTCATCGCGCTGACCGCGGGCACCGAGTCGGAGCTGTACGCGACGCTCGGCGACCGGCTCGACGAGGGCATCGTCGCCGTCCTCGGGGCCTCGCTCCTGTTCCTGCTGCCCACCGACTGGAAGCGCCGGGAGTTCACCCTCAACTGGAGCGACGCGGCCACCATCGACTGGGGCACGATCCTGCTGTTCGGCACCGGGATCATCTTCGGCTCGCTGCTGGCCGACACCGGCCTGGCGGAGACGATCGGCCAGGCGTCGGCCGACGGGCTCGGCCTGACCAGCACGCTGGCGATCACCGTGTTCGCGGTGATCCTGGCGATCATCATCAGCGAGACGACGTCGAACACGGCGTCGGCCGCCGTCGTCGTCCCGATCATCATCCCGGTGGCCGTGGCCGCGGGGATCAACCCGTTCGTCCCGGCGCTGGCGGCGACCTTCGCGGCCTCCTTCGGCTTCATGCTCCCGGTCTCCACGCCGCAGAACGCGATCGTGTACGGCTCCGGCGTCGTGCCGATCACCAAGATGATCCGGTCGGGCATCTCCTTCGACGTCCTCGGCGCGATCCTCATCGTGCTGCTGCTCCCGCTGCTGGTCGACCTGGTCCTGGGCGCCGTCGGCTGACCGGCGCGGCCACCCGGTTCACCCGTGTGGGCGAGGACACGGCCCGCGCTCCCGTGCCCGCGTGGGAGGATGGACGATGGCCGAGATCAGGGGCGCGAGCAGCCCGGAGCCGGGAGGGGGGACGCCGTGCGAAGTGAGCCTCCCAGTACCGGTCCCCAGGTCCTCCCCGCCCGCTGAGGCGCCCCTCCCCGCTGGGAGGTCGCGAGGACCGCACCGGTGCCCACCGCCGTCCCCTCGCTCCGGGAGTCCGTCATGGCCGAGCGTCGCCGTGCGCCGCTGACCGCACTGTCCACCCTCGCCCGCCGTCCGCGGCTCGAGCTCTTCCCGCCCGTCCGGCAGCCGGCCCCGCCGGCTACGGGGGCGACGTCGGTGTCGGCCCTGGTGTCCGAACCGTCGCGGATCGTCGACAACGCCGTCTACTCCGACGGCCGGCGCGTGGCCACGCCCGACTCACCTGCCGAGAGCCGGGAGGAGCTCGCGCTCGGCGAGGACCGGCTGGCCTGGCTGGGGCTCTACCGGCCGGAGCCCGGGGAGCTCGGCGCGCTGGCCGAGCTGTTCGACCTGCCCGAGCTCGCCGTCGAGGACGCGATCAAGGCCCACCAGCGGCCGAAGTTCGAGCGCTACGGCAGCACGCTGTTCGTCGTGCTCAAGGCGGCGCGGTACGTCGACGCGCTGGAGGAGGTGGAGTTCGGGGAGCTGCACCTGTTCCTCGGGCCCGACTTCGCGATCACGGTGCGGCACAGCGAGTCCCCCGACCTGGCCCGGGTGCGCCGCCGGCTGGAGAGCGATCCCGCGCTGCTGGCCAAGGGCAGCGAGGCGGTGCTGTACGCAGCCCTCGACGCGGTCGTCGACGGGTACGGGCCGGTGGTCGAGGGCCTGGCCAACGACATCGACGAGATCGAGACCCAGGTGTTCGGCGGCGACCCCGGGGTCTCGCGGCGCATCTACGAGCTGTCGCAGGAGGTGCTGGAGTTCCAGCGCGCGGCGCAGCCCCTGACCGGCATCATCGCCGCGATCACCGCCGGTTTCGACAAGTACGGCGTGGACGAGGAGCTGCGCAGCTACCTGCGCGACGTCGCCGACCACGTGGTGCAGGTCAACGAGCGGGTGGAGGGCTTCCGCCTGCAGCTGCGCGACATCCTCACCGTGAACGCCACCCTGGTGGCGCAGCGGCAGAACGAGGAGATCCGCGAGCTCACCGAGACGAGCATCGCGCAGGGCGAGGAGGTCAAGAAGATCTCCGCCTGGGCGGCCATCCTGTTCGCCCCGAGTCTGGTGGGCGGCGTCTACGGCATGAACTTCGACCACATGCCCGAGCTCGACGAGGTGTGGGGCTACCCGTTCGCGCTGCTGCTGATGTTCGGGGTCAGCCTCACGCTGTACCTGGTGTTCAAGCGGCGCGACTGGATCTGAAAGAGGACCTGTCCTCCTCGTCCCTCGCGAGCTCGCGACGAGCCTCTGGACGGGGCCGCGGTGTGGGGGGGGAACAACCGGCTGGACCGGGCCGTTACCCTGACTGCACAACTACACAGGGGGTGATTGGTCTCGACTTCGGTCGGGTGTCCAGGGGAAGCGAGCCGAGGAAGGCAACGATGAGCTCGTTAACCATGCGTTGCAAAACACACAAGCGCCGACTCCAGTCAGCGCGACTTCGCTCTCGCTGCCTAAGCAGCAGGAGTGAGTCTGTCAGCCCGGGTTCGTCATCGGCCCGGATCCTGGCATCAGCTAGATGACTCACCATGAGCGCCGGTCGCGGGCGTTCATGGGACACCTCACAGCGACTGGGCCCGTCACATCGACTTGTTCGCGAGATCGATGGGGTCAAGCAGAGGCAGTAGCGAACTGCGCTCGGAGAAGCCCTGGATATGCGTCGAAGGACGCGGGTTCGATTCCCGCCACCTCCACCCCTGAAGCTCCACCACGTTGGGCCCGGTCATCCGACCGGGCCCAACGTGTGTCTGCGTGGCGGGGCAGCGGCGACCACCAGGTCACCAGGAGCCGCCGCCACCTCCACCGGCGCCGCCCCCGACGCTCCCGCCGACGTTCCCGCCGGAGGTGGACGACGACGGCGCGGTGCCGGCCGTGCTGCAGCCGGCGAGGAGGACCGGCCCGAAGGCCGCGTAGTGCAGGTACCGGGCATCCTGGCCCGAGCGGGCCGGGACGTCGACGGACGAGGCGAGCTGCGACCACCGCTCCGCCTCACCCAGCGAGACGGCCCAGGCGGTGTAGCGGCCGAGCTGGCCGGAGGCGATCGCCTCGTCGAGCGCCGTCGGCGGGGACGCGGCGAGGAACCGCCGCAGCGACTCGACCTGCAGCCACGCCGCGGAGCCGGCCGGCGTGAGCACCCGCAACTCCCACCCGGCGACCGCGGTGGCCGCGCCCGCCCCGGCCAGCGCGCCACCGACCGCCGCCAGCGCGAGCGGCAGCCCGACGTCCTGGATCGACAGGTAGCCGGCGAACAGGGCCCCGGCGACGCCGACGACGGCGCCCAGGCCGCCGAGCAGCCGAAGCCGGCCGGCGCGGCGGTCGGCGTCGCCGTCCCACAGGCCGCTGGTGCTCTGCCACGTGTCGAGATGCGTGCCGAGCTCCGCCCAGCCCGCGGCGAAGCCCTCGTCGTACTCGCCGAGCGGGAGCCGGTCCCGGTCGCGGAACAGCAGGTCCAGCAGCCGGCGGACCTCCCCGTCGCCCGGCTGCCGCCGCACCAGGACGACCTCCTCGGGCTGCCCGTCCGGTGACTCCAGGTCGATGGTGCCGGCCACGGCCTGGTCGATCAGCCAGGCCGTCTTGTGTGCCGGGGTGACGGAGCCGGCCAGCAGCACGCCGCCGTGCGTGGGGGGCAGGCTGCCGGGCAGGGAGGGCGAGGGGACGGCGTGGTCGGCGAGCGTCGCCAGGTCGATCCGCGCGTCCTGGCCGGGCGCGGAGGTCACCGGGATGCCGACCGCCGGCACCCGCTCCCGGCCGGCGCGCCTGATCACGGCCAGCGCGCCAGCGGCCGCGAGCAGCGTGGCGAGGCCGGCGACGGCTCCGGGCAGCAGCGGCCCCGTGCCGCCCGCCGGAGGCGCGGTCGCCGGTGGTGCGGGCAGCGCCGGGGCGCCGTCGAGGGCGGCGCCCGTCGTGGCGGAGACCGTGACGCCTTCCCCGGCGTTCAGGGAGTCCAACCTGGCCGAGAGCAGGCCGGGCCCGGCCGGCTCGACGTCGCAGGGATCGGTGGATCCCCCCTCGCCCGCGGAGCAGCGGCTCCCCGCCAGCTCGGCCGGTGCGCTCACGTGCACCTGGACCTCGTCGATGGGGACGTCCCAGCCGGTGCCCACGGCATCCCAGGCCAGCCGGTCGCCGGAGACGACGCCGTCCAGGGTGTAGCCGAGGACGTACCGGTGGCGCCCGGTCACCGTCCGGTCGGGGTCGCCGACGCGGATCTCGCCGTCCGCGCTGACGGTCACGTCGTCGGGGGCGTCCGGCGACGTCGCCTCGACCGGCTCAGCGGGGTCCAGGCCCGGGACCTGGCGGAGGATCCCGCGCCGTTCCTCCCCGCCGAAGTCGTAGTCGATCACCTCGGTGATCCGGGCGCTGCCGTCCTCCGCGACCGTCGCCGCGACCCACAGCAGGCGCACCCGCTCGCCACCGCCGGCGAGGGCGACGACGCTCGTCAGCACGCCCACCGCGACGGCCAGGAGCACGCAGACCAGCAGGTCGATCCGCCGTCTCCGGCGGACACGGTCGGTCCGTCGAGGGCTCGGCACGGTCTCCTCCTCATGCGTGACCCCGGAGGGGGTCCCCGGCGTCGGGGTGATGATGCCTGTCCGCGCGGGTCCGACACAGGACCGCGCCCGCGCTCGGGGGTTCACCGGGCGCAGGAGTGGGCGCTGGTCAGCACGACGCCGTAGTCACGATCGGGTGGCCGACCGTGCCGGCGGCCTCCGACGACGAGCCGATCAGCTGGGCGCGGCGGTCACAGGTGGGGCTGCGCGGCCGGGTCGTGCCGAGTGGACCCCGGAGGGGTCCGCGTAGGGACGGCGGACTCGCTCGTCGTAGCCGGGAACGGCAATTGGTCGCGGTGTCGTCCGGAGGACGGCGAAGAGTTACTGCGTCGGCGGACGCATGGCCCTCCCCGGGTCGTGCGCCTTCACCACGACGAGCACGTCCTCCGGCTGCAGCGTGCCGATCAGCGGGTCGTCGAAGCGCAGCGTGCGGCCGCCGCGGGTCACCGAGAGCACGATGTCGCGCAGCTGGCGTGGCCCCAGCCCCACCTCGTCGGTGGTGACCGTCCGCTGGTGCAGGTCCAGGCCCTGGCCCCCGGTGACGAGGTCCTCGACCACCGCGACCACCCGGGGGGCGTCGGTGGAGAGACCCAGCAGCCGGCCGGACGTCGCCGACGTGGTGATGACCGTGTCGGCACCGGACTGCCGCAGGAGGTTGGCGTTCTCCTCCTCGCGGACACTGGTGGTGATCGGCACGCTCGGGTTGAGCTGGCGGACGGTCAGGGTGATGAGCACCGACGCGTCGTCCCGGTTCGCCGCCACGATCACCGACCGGGCGCGTTCGACGGCCGCCCGGCGGAGCACCTCGGTGCGGCCGGCGTCGCCGACGATGCCGGTGAGCCCCACCGCGTTGGCCTCGTCGATCGCCCGGGGCTCGGGGTCGACCACGACGATCTTCTCCAGCGGTGTACCGCTGGCCTGCAGGGAGCGGATGGCGCTGCGGCCCTTGGTGCCGTAGCCGCACACGATGACGTGCTGGCGCACGCGGGACCTCCAGCGGTGGATGCGGAACTCCTCCCGGGAGCGCGCGGTCAGCGCCTCGAGGGTCGTTCCGATGAGGACGATCAGGAACATGATCCGCAGCGGCGTGATCAGCAGGACGTTGATCAGGCGCGCCTCGTCGGTGACCGGCGTGATGTCGCCGTAGCCGGTGGTGGAGAGGCTGACCGTCGCGTAGTAGAACGCGTCGAGCACCGAGATCTCGTCGCCGCGGCTGTCGGCGTAGCCGTCCCGGTCGATGTAGACGATGAGGACGACGACGAGCAGCACGGCGGCCGCGATGAGCACCCGGCGCCCGACCTGCCGGACGGGGGACTGCTCGACGTGCGCGATGCGCACACCGGTGTGCTCGGTCTCCAGACCGTTCCGCTGCTCGTCCACGCCGCGGACGATAGTGAGCGCGGACCGCGGATGCGCGCCGCCGCACCCGTTCGGGGTGCGGCGGCGCGCGTCGGCTCAGCCGCCGATGGCCTCGCGCTCGCGAGCGGCGAGCTCCCGCTTGAGCACCTTGCCGGCCGCCGAGACCGGGATCGCGTCGATGAAGCGCACGTCGCGCAGCCGCTTGTACGGGGTCACCTTGTCGTTGACGGCGGCCATGACCGACTCGGCGGTCAGCGCGGCGCCGTCCGCGTCGTCCTTGCGCACGACGTAGGCCACCGGCAGCTCCCCGACCTCGTCGTCGGGGCGGCCGACCACCGCCGCGCCGGCCACGCCGGGCACCCCGAACAGGATCTCCTCCAGCTCGCGGGGGAACACGTTGTAGCCCTTGTAGAGCAGCATGTCCTTGGTGCGGTCGACGATCGAGAGGTAGCCGTCGCCGTCGAGGATGCCCACGTCCCCGGAGTGGAACCAGCCGTCGGCGTCGATCGCGTCGGCCGTGGCCTCGGGGCGGTGCGCGTACCCGCGCATCACCTGCGGGCCGCGGATGCAGACCTCGCCCCGCTCACCGGTCGGCAGCGGGTCGCCGCCACCGATCGGGCGGATGGTGATCTCGGTGTCGAAGATCGGCACCCCGACCGTGCCCGGCTTGCGGGTGCCGGAGCGGAACGTCGGGTTGCCGGTGGCCATCATCGTGACCTCGGTGAGGCCGTAGCCCTCGCCGATCGTGGCGTTGGGCATCAGCGCCTGCATCCGCTCGATGAGCGAGACCGGCAGCGGCGCGGCGCCGCTGCTGATGCCGCGGACGTGCGACAGGTCCGCCTCGGTGAAGCCGGGCACCTGGAGCAGGGCCACGAAGACCGGCGGCGCGCCGCCGATCGTGGTGACCTCGTACCTGATCATGTCCTCGACGTACTTCACCGGGTCGAAGCGCATGTGGATGACGGTCATCGTGCCGCCCATGACCATGCCGTTGAGGTAGCCGATCGCACCCATGGCGTGGAACCACGGCGTGAGGTTGATGATCCGCGCCTCGCCCAGGCGGGTGGGGTACTCGTCGGGGCCGAGCACCTGCTCCAGCGTCACGTCGCCCTGCTCGTCGAGCAGGGGAACGGCGCCGGAGGTCCAGCAGCTGGACTGCAGCACGTTGGTGACGACGTTGCGGTGCGGCAGCTCCACGCCCTTGCTGACGCCCGTCGTCCCGCCGGTGTAGGCCAGGTGGGCGAGGTCGGTCGCGACGTCGAGGTCGGCGTCCAGGTGCCGGTCGGTGGGGTCGCCGGCCAGCAGGTCGGCGAGGTCGACGTCGCTGTCCTCGAGGCCGTCCAGCCGTGCGGCGAAGTCCAGGACGTGGGCCTCGCCGGTGACGACGACGGTCCGCACCGGGGTCTGGGCGAGCGCGCCGCGGACGAAGGGCAGCACCTGGTCCCAGGTCACCAGCACGGTCGCGCCGGCGTCGCTGAGCTGGGCGGCGAGGTCGGCGGCCGGGAGCAGCGGGTTGGTGGGGGAGAAGGTCGCGCCGGACAGCAGGATCCCGTAGTAGAGCGACGGGTACTGCCGGCAGTTGGGGATGTGGACGGCGACGACGTCACCCCGGCCGATCCCGTGGTCGGCCAGCCAGCCGGCGACCGCGTGCGCGCGAGCTCCCAACTCGGTGAAGGTCAGCGGCACGTCGTGGTCGACGAACGCCGTCCGGTCACCCCACCGGCGTACCGCGGCCCGCAGGATGGACCCCACCGGCACCGCCGGGTAGTCCAGGGACCGGGGCAGCCCGGGCGGCCAGCTGGCCGCGGTGGGTGTCGGGGCGGGCTGCACGGTCGTCATGCGTTTCCTCTCGTCGGGATGATCAGAGCCACAGGGTGGCCCAGCTCACAGCGCATGTCGAGGGGTCTGTGAGGATGAGTCGCATGAGCGACCAGCGCACCGCCCTCGTTCTCGGCGGCGGGGGCATCACCGGCATCGCCTGGGAGATCGGCGTGCTCGCCGGCCTGGCCGAGGCGGGCGTCGACCTCACCGGCGCGGACCTCGTCGTCGGCACCTCGGCGGGCTCCGTCGTCGGCGCCCAGATCACCAGCGGGGCTCCGCTGGAGGAGATGTACGCCCGGCAGCTGGAGCCCCCGGTGCAGGAGAGGGTGGCCCGGATGACCCGCGGCAACCTGCTCCGCTACGGCTGGGCGATGGTCGCCAGCCGCGGCCGCGACGTGGAGTTCCGCCGCCGGATCGGCACCCTGGCGCTCGCGGCGGAGGCCGCCGGGGCGACGCCGACCGAGCAGGAGCGGCTGGACGTCATCGGTTCGCGGCTGGTCTCCCGCGACTGGCCGGACCGCGAGCTCGTCGTCACCGCGGTGGACGCCGCCACCGGCGAGTTCCGCACCTTCGACCGGAAGTCCGGCGTCCCGCTGGTGCAGGCCGTGGCCGCGAGCTGCGCGGTGCCCGGCGTCTACCCGCCGGTGACCATCGGCGATCGCCGGTACGTCGACGGCGGCATGCGCTCGGCCGCCAACGCCGACCTGGTGCAGGGATACGAGCGGCTGGTCGTGCTCGCCCCCATCCCGCGCGGCGTCGGCCCGATGGCCAGCGTCGACGCGCAGGTCACCGGCATGGTGGCGCGGGTCGCTGTCGTCTCGCCGGACGAGGCCGCCCGTGCGGCGATCGGCCGCAACGTCCTCGACCCCGCCGCGCGGGAGCCCGCGGCGCGGGCCGGCCGGGCGCAGGCCGCGACCGTCGTGGCGCGCGTCGGCGAGGTCTGGGCCGGCTGAGCCGGCGACACGGGCACGCCACCAGCTCGTCACCCGGAGTTCCGGCGGGGGACCGCCTCCGGGCACCTGGCCTCGCTGGGATCACCTCGCGGAGCCGACGGCGACGGTCGCCGTCCGAGCCCGCGGGAGCCCCGATGTCCCGAGTACGCCGCCTGCGTGCCACGGTCGCCGCCGTCGCGGTCGCCGTCCCCCTGTCCCTCGCCGTCCCGGCGGCCGTCCCCGCGACCGCCGCGCCGAAGCCGCCGGCCCCCGAGCCCGCCACCGCCCTCGCCGACGACCTGCTCGTCGTGGGTCACCGCGGCGCCTCGGGCTACCGGCCGGAGCACACCCTCGCGGCCTACGAGCTCGCCGCCCGCATGGGTGCCGACTACATCGAGCCCGACGTGGTGAGCACCAAGGACGGTGTCCTCGTCGCCCGCCACGAGAACGAGATCTCCGGGACCACGGACGTCGCGAGCCGGCCGGAGTTCGCCGACCGCCGCACGACCAAGGTCATCGACGGGGTGGAGCTCACCGGCTGGTTCACCGAGGACTTCACCCTCGCCGAGCTGCGCACCCTCCGGGCTGTCGAGCGGCTGCCCGAGGTGCGGGAGGAGAACACCCTCTACGACGGCCTCTACCAGGTGCCGACCCTCGACGAGGTGCTCGAGCTGCGGGCGCGGCTCACGAAGGAGCTGCGCCGCGAGATCGGCGTCTACGTCGAGACCAAGCACCCCACCTACTTCGACTCCATCGGCCTCTCCCTCGAGGAGCCGCTGATGGCCGACCTGCGCGAGGCGCGGGTGCACAAGCACCACTCGCCGGTGTTCATCCAGTCCTTCGAGACGACGAACCTGCGCGAGCTGGAGGAGCAGGGGGTGCGGGTGCCGCTGGTGCAGCTGCTGTCGGGTTCCGGGCAGCCCTACGACCTCACCGTCGCCGGTGACCCGCGCACCTACGCCGACCTCACGACCGCCGAGGGGCTGCAGGAGATCGCCGAGTACGCCGAGGGCGTGGGCCCGGACAAGAACCTGGTCATCCCGCGCAACCCCGACGGCACGCTCGGCACCCCGACCGCGCTGGTCGACGACGCGCACCAGGCCGGCCTGCTGGTGCACCCGTACACGTTCCGCAACGAGAACGTCTTCCTGCCCCCGGCGCTGCGCGAGGGCGTCGCGCCGGACGACTACGGCCGGGCGCTGGAGGAGCAGACCGCCTTCTGGGAGGCCGGCATCGACGGGATGTTCACCGACAACCCGGACACCGGCGTCGTCTCCCGCGAGCTGTTCGTGACCGGCGAGGCCCCCGCGGCCTGAGCCGGACCGTCGTGCCGCGAACCGGCCTCAGTGCCGGCGCCAGAGCCACACGCCGACGCCCGCGAACCAGAAGGCCATCAGGTAGGTGACCGCCCAGCCCACCGGGGGCAGCAGAAGACCCGCGGCGAAGACGGCGCTGACGATCGTCAGCGCACGGGAGGTGCCGCGGGCGGCCACCGCCACGGCGACGAGGAACCCTGCTCCCACCCAGGCGGCCATCGGGTGGACGACGTTCATCACGATCAGCCCTGTCTCCGCGCCCGTCGGGGTCACCCCTCCGCCCAGCACCCGGGTGCCCACGACCACCGCCGCCGCCAGCGAGGTGAAGGTCGCGGCCAGCAGCAGCACGTGGCCGGCGCCGAGAACCGGCAGCAGCCGCACGGCCGCGGTTTCGCCGGAGCGCCCCAGCCGCCGGGCCAGTGCGCCGGCCACCGCGGTGGCGAGGAGCGCGTAACCGCCGAGCAGGGTCGCGGCGAGCGTGACCGGTGCGTTGCCGAGCGCCGCCGCGGCCTCCTGGGCGTTCCCGGCCCCCGCCAGCGGGTCGCCGAGGACGACGGCGGCCGCGGCGAAGGCGCCCAGCGCGCCGATGCCGGCCACGGCCGGGACGGGTGAGCCGTGCCGCACCCCGGCCGGGTCGCTGGTGGCCGTGGCGGTGGGGGTGGACGTGGTCATGGCGGTTCCTCCTGGTGGTGGGCGCGCGGTCCGCGCCGTCGGGCCCACGCTGGCGGCCGCGGCCCGGCACGCCGTCCCTCTCCGGGCCGATCCCGGGGTCGGGGCGTCGCCGGGGCATCCCCCGCGAGGCAGACCCCGCATCGGTCGTCGGAGGGACCCGCCGGGCGCCGGAACGGTCCTACGCTGCCCGCCATGCGAGGCGTGCTGAGCAGGTGGCGGGCACTCCCGGTGCCGGTGCGCGACGGCGTGCTCGCCGTCGGGCTCACGGTCGCCGGTCAGGTCGAGCTGCTCGCGGCCGACGAGCTCGGCGGTCCGCGCGGCCTGCAGCACGTGGCCTTCGCCGTCATGACGGCGAGCCTGGTGGCGCGGCGTGCCAGGCCGGTGGGTGCCGCCGTCGTCGGCGCAGCGGGGCTCGCCTTCCAGACCGTCCTGGGGGAGGCGCCCGCCGTCGCCGGTTTCGTGGCCGTCCTCGTCCTGACCTACTCGGTGGCCCAGTACGCCGACCGCCGCCGGGACGCCGTCCTCGGGCTGCTCGCCGTCCTGGCCGCCGTGCAGGTCTACCCGTTCGTCGCCGACCGACCGGTGAACGCCGCGGACGAGGTGGCCAACATGGCGATCCCGGTCGTCGTCTGGGTGTTCGCCCGGCTGGCCCGCGAACGGCTGGACCGGGCGGTCGCGGCCGAGCGCGAGGCCGTCGCGGCGCGGGAACGCGAGCGCCGGCAGGAGGCCGAGCGGGCGGGTGCTCTGGCCGCCGAGCGCCGCCGGATCGCCCGCGAGATGCACGACGTCGTCGGGCACGGGGTCACGCTGATGCTCCTGCACGCCGAGGCCGCGCAGGCCAGCCTGGGCGCTCGGGAGCCGGCCACGGCCCGGGCGCTGGACGTCGTGCTCGCGTCCGGCCGCACGGCCCTCGACGACCTGCACCGGATGCTGCGCGTGCTGCGGGAGCACCCGGAGGAAGGGCCCGCGGACCCGTTGCCCGGCTCGATCGCCGCCATCGAAGAGCTCGTCGTGGCGGCGCGAGCGGCCGGGCGGGACGTCGAGATGACGGCGGACGGCGCCGTGCCCCCGCTGCCGGCCGCCGTGGAGGCGACCGCCTACCGGATCGTGCAGGAGTCGCTGACCAACGCGCTCCGCCACGCCCCCGGCGCACCGATCAGCGTGGTGCTGGAGTTCGCCGCCGAGGCGCTGACGGTCGAGGTGTCCGACGACGGCCCGGGAGGCGGCGATCCCGGGCGGGCGGGGCACGGCCTGCTGGGTCTCCGGGAGCGCGTGGCCCTCTTCGACGGCTGCCTGACCGCCGGGCCGCGGGCCGACGGGACCGGCTGGACCATCCGCGCGGTGCTGCCGGTCCCGGTCCCGGTGCCGGAGCATGCGGCGGTATGAGCGTCCGGGTGCTGCTGGCCGACGACGAGGCCCTCGTGCGGGCCGGGCTGCGGATGATCCTGGAGGCCGAGGCCGGGCTGGAGGTCGTCGGGGAGGCCGGTGACGGGGTCGACGCCGTGGGCCTGTGCCGGCAGCTGCGCCCCGACGTCGCGCTGGTCGACGTCCGGATGCCCCGCCTGGACGGCATCCAGGCCGCCCGCCGCATCTGCGCCGACCCCGCGGCGGCGACGGCGGTGGTCATGCTGACGACGTTCGACGCCGACGAGCACCTGGTGGAGGCCCTGCGCGCCGGGGCGGCCGGGTTCCTGCTCAAGTCGATGCCGCGCGAGCAGCTGGTCGCCGCCGTCCGCTCGGCCGGTACCGGTGACGTGCTGCTCGCGCCCAGCCTGCTCCGCCGCCTGCTCGACGACCACGTGCGGCGGGTCGGTCCGACCCTGGCACGGGCACCCGGCCTCGACCGGCTGACCGCGCGCGAGGAGGAGGTCCTGCGGCTGGTCGCCCGGGGCCTGTCCAACGCCGAGATCGCCGACCGCCTCGTGCTGGGCGAGGGCACGGTGAAGACCCACGTGGCGCGCGTGCTCGCCAAGCTGGGGGTCCGTGACCGGGTGCAGGCGGTGGTGGTCGCCTACGAGTCGGGGCTGGTGCGTCCCGGGCAGGCCGACTGACTAGACGACCGGCTCGGCGACCAGGGAGCCCGCCGAGTGCTCCTGGCGCAGGGCGGTCTTGAGCACCTTGCCGCTCGGGTTGCGCGGCAGCGCCCCGACCACCGAGTACTCCCGCGGGTTCTTGTAGCGGGCCAGCCGCTCGCGGCACCAGGCGCCGAGCTCCTCGGAGGTGGGCGGGTCGGCCACGTCGCGAGGGGCGACGACGGCCAGCGGCGCCTCGCCGTACCGGCTGTCGGGGACGCCGATCAGCGCGACCTCCGCGACCTTCGGGTGGGCGGCCAGGACGTTCTCCACCTCGGCGCAGTAGATGTTCTCCCCGCCGGAGATGATCATGTCCTTCTTGCGGTCGACGACGTAGAAGTAGCCGTCCTCGTCCTGGCGCACCAGGTCGCCGGAGTGGAACCAGCCGCCAGCAAATGCAATCGAGGTCTCCTCCGGTTTTCCCCAGTACTCCTTCATCACCATCGGGCTGCGGTAGACGATCTCGCCGACCTCGCCCCGGGGGACGTCCTCCATCGCCTCGTCGACCACCCGGACCTCGACGTTGAGGATCGGCGTGCCGACCGAGCCGATCTTGCGCACCGAGTCCTCCCCGCGCAGCAGGCAGGTGACGGGGCTGCACTCGGTCTGGCCGAACGCGGTGACCACCTCCGCCTGCGGGAAGGCGTCGATCAGCGCGCGGAGCAGCGTCGTGGAGGCGGGGGCCGCGCCCCAGGAGACCCGCCGCAGCGACGAGAGGTCGCGGGAGGCGAGGTCGGGGACGGCGAGCACGGCGGCCCACATCGCGGGCACGAGGAAGATGCTGGAGACCTTCTCCCGCTCCATCATGTCCAGCGTCGCGGCCGGGTCGAAGGCGCCCGACTTGATGATCACGTGGACGCCGCCGAGGAGCAGCGGGGGCAGCCCGCCGGCGAGGCCCGCGATGTGGAACAGCGGCGCGCCGGGCACGCCCACCCGGTCGTCGGGGTCCCAGCCCAGCGTCGTGATCTGGCTGAACGCGTGCAGGAGCAGGTTCCGGTGCGTCAGCACCGCGCCCTTGGGGCGCCCGGTGGTCCCGGACGTGTACATGATGAACGCGGGCTCGTCCTCGTCGACCACGACGTCGAGCGGGTCGGTGCCGGCGGCGGCGAGCGCCGTCCCGTAGTCCTCGCTGCCCGGGCCGGCGTCCCCGCCGCCGACCACCAGGGCGGCGGCGACGTCCGGCGCCTGCTCGCGCGCCTTGGCGGCGACCTCCGCCAGCGGCGCGTCCACGACCAGCGCGACGGCGCCGGAGTCGGTGAGCACGTAGGCGACCTCGTCGGCCACCAGCCGGAAGTTCACCGGGACGACGATCGAGCCCAGCCGGACGCCGGCGAGGTAGGACTCCCACCCCTCCATGCCGTTGAGGGTCAGGACGGCGACGCGGTCGCCCGCGCCGACCCCGCGCTGCCGCAGCGCCCGGGCCAGTCGGGTGACGCGTTCGTCCAGCTCCGCGTAGCTGCGCCCCGTCCCCTCGAAGCGCAGCGCCGTCGCGTCCGGTGTCGCGCGGGCCCAGCGGGCCAGCTGGTCGCTCAGGGTCATGCCCCGGCCCTGCAGGAGAGGGATCTCGACGGTCACGGGTTTCTCCTCGACGTCCGACGCGGGTGTGATCTGCGTCATGGTGGCGACCGAGGGCGGAGCGGTCAACCCTGACTGTCGAGGGCGAGCAGCCGCGCGGCGAGGCGCTTCCAGAGGGCCAGGTGCGGGTCGGTGGCGGCAGACCGGTCCTCGAACGCGTAGACGAGCGCCACGCCCCGCATGCTCGTGAAGAGCAGCTCGCAGAGGTCGGCGTAGGTGGCGGCGCCGGCGATCTCCGGTCCCCAGATGCCGTCGGCCACCGCGGCGATGGACGCCCGCAGCCGCCGCTCCTCCCCGCGCAGGGCCGCGCGCAGCTCGGGGTCGGTGCGCGCCGCCGTCCAGAGCTCCATCGCCGCCCAGAACGGGGGCTCCTGGAACGTCGCCCACATCAGGTCGATCGCCCGATCCACCCGCTCCCGCCCGATCGGCTCGTCCTCCATCAGCGCCGCGGCCCGGCGACGGACCTCGTCCAGTTGGGTCGTGGACAGGTGCTCGGCGGCGGCGACGAGCAGCTCGGCGCGGGAGGGGAAGTGGTGCAGCAGCCGGCCGCGGGAGACCCCGGCGCGGGCCTGGACGGCGAGCGTCGAGGCGCCCGCGAACCCGTCCTCGACCAGGCAGGCCACGGCCGCGTCGAGGATCAGCAGGCGGCTGTCGGCGGTCCGCTCCGAGCGGGAGCGGGGCCCGGGAGCGGCGCCGCCCGTGACGGGCTCGGCGCTCATCCGCGGAACAGTAGGCCGTGCACGCGACCCGGAACAGTCACCGTTGACCGTTCCGGGTGACGCCTGTCACGCTGCGGCCGACCCGCTCACCGACGAGAGGCGTGCCCGTGGACTTCGACGACAGCCCCGACGAGGCCGAGTACCGGGCGCGGGTGCGCGCCCTGCTCAAGGAGCACGCCGGCGAGCTGCTGCACCTCGCGCCGGGGCAGGAGGGGATCGACGCCCGCACCCACGAGGCCGAGATGCGCCGCACCCAGCGGGTGCTCGCCGAGGCCGGCCTGGTCGGCGTCACCTGGCCCCGGGAGTACGGCGGGCAGGGCGGCACGCTCGTGCAGCAGGCGATCGTCGGCCAGGAGCTCGCCCGGGCCCGAGTGCCGGGGCTGATCAACCACATCGGCATCGGCATGTGCGGGCCCACCGTCATCGCCCACGGCAGCCAGGAGCAGCGCGAGCGCTACCTCGCCCCGCTGCTGCGCGCCGACGAGGTGTGGTGTCAGCTCTTCAGCGAGCCGGCGTCGGGCTCGGACCTCGCCGCGCTGCGCACCACCGCCGTCCGCGACGGCGACGACTGGGTCGTCAACGGGCAGAAGGTGTGGACGACGCTGGCGCACGTCGCCGACTTCGGCATCCTGCTCACCCGCACCGACCCGGAGAAGCCCAAGCACGCCGGACTGACCATGTTCGTCGTCGACATGCACGCCCCGGGCGTGACGGTGCGCCCGCTGCGCCAGATGGGCGGCCAGGCGGACTTCAACGAGGTCTTCTTCGACGACGTCCGCATCCCCGACTCGGAGCGGCTCGGCGAGCCCGGCGAGGGGTGGCGGGTCGCGCTCACCACGCTGATGAACGAGCGGGTGGCCATCGGCGGAGCCGGTGGCGCCATCGGGGCGCCGGTGGAGGAGTTCGCCCAGCACGCGCGGGAGCGGCTGCCGCGGCTGGACCCCGAGCGGCAGGTGCTGGCCCGCCAGGCGGTCGGGCGGGCGGTGGTCGCGGCGCTCGCCGCCCGCTACACCGGGTACCGGCGGCTGACCGTGCTCAGCCAGGGCGGCATCCCGGGGCCCGAGGCCAGTGCCGGGAAGCTCGCCGGCACCGAGGCCGGTCTGCTGATGGCCGACGCCGGGGTGCGGCTGCTGGGCGACGAGGCCGTGTACGCCGCCACCGCCGACGGCGACGACCGCTGGCAGCGGACCCAGTCGTGGCTGCCCGGCATCAGCATCGCCGGGGGCACCGACCAGGTGCTGCGCAACATCCTCGGCGAGCGGGTGCTGGGCCTGCCGCCGGAGCCGCGCAGCGACAAGGCCGGGCCTTTCTCGGGAGGGACGCGATGAACTTCGACCTCGACGCCGACCAGCGCGACATCGCCGACGGCGCGCGCGACTTCTACCGGGGCAACGCCTCGCCGGCCGCCGCGCGCGCCGGGCTGGAGGGCGGCGGGCTGGAACCCGGCCGCAAGGCGCTGGCCGACATCGGTTTCCTCGGCATCACGGTCCCGGAGTCCGCCGGGGGCTCCGGGCGCCCGCTGCTGGACCTCGCCGTCGTGGCCGAGCAGGGCGGCGCGGTCCTGGCCGCGCCCTCGCTGGTCACCGCCGCCCGCGCCGCGGTGCTGCTCGGCGACGCGCCCGACCTGGCCGCGCAGCTGGCCGACGGGTCGACGGGGTTCGCCGTGCTGGACGGGGCCGTCGACGGCTCCGCGCCGTCGGTCGACGCCGCGGACGCCACCCTGTTCCTGGGGCTGGACGGTGCGGACCTGGTCGTCGGCGAGGGTGAGGTCGTGCCCGGCCGCCCGCTGGACGCCACCCGCGGGCTGGCTTCCGTCCGGCTGACCTCCCGCCGCGTGCTGACCCCGGACGCCGGCGAGCTGTGGGCCCGCGCCCGGCAGGTGGGCGCGGTCGTCATGGCCGCGGAGGACCTGGGCGGCGCCGAGCGGTGCGTCCAGCTCGGCGTGGCCTACGCCCAGGAGCGGGAGGCGTTCGGCCGCCGGATCGGCTCCTACCAGGCGATCAAGCACATGCTGGTCGACGCCTGGGTCGGCGTGGAGCAGCTGCGCTCGCTGGTCTGGTGGGCGGCGTGGGCGGCCGACTGCAACCCCGCGGAGCTGCCGCTCGCGGCGGCGGCGGCCAAGGCATGCGCGGCGGCGACCTTCGAGCGCGCCGCGAGCACCCTGATCCAGGTGCACGGCGGTATCGGGTTCACCTGGGAGCACGACGCGCACCTGTACTGGCGACGGGCGAAGGTGGACCGGCTGCTGCTCGGGGACGAGGCCGAGCACCTCGACGCCGTCGCCCGGCTCGCCGTCACCGGAGCCCTGGGCGCGGGGCGATGACCGGCGACCTCACCGAGCTGCGGTACGAGGTGGCCGACGGGGTTGCGACGGTGACGCTGCACCGGCCGGACCGGCTCAACGCGTTCACCCTCACGATGGCCGACGAGCTCGCCCGCGTGGCGGCGGCCGCCGACGCCGACGACGACGTCCGCGTGGTGGTCGTGACCGGGTCGGGACGGGCGTTCTGCGCCGGGGCCGACCTCGGCGGCGGAAAGGACACCTTCTCCGACCGGCGCGCCCGGGAGCGGCCGCCGGGTCCGCTCAGCGAGGACATCGGTGGCTTCCCCCGGGACGCCGGGGGAGTGGCCTCGCTGCCCTTCGCCGCGCTGCGCAAGCCGGTGATCGCTGCGGTCAACGGCCCGGCCGTGGGCATCGGCGCGACGCTCACCCTGCCCATGGACGTCCGGATCGCCGCGAAGTCGGCGCGCTTCGGGTTCGTGTTCGGTCGCGTCGGCATCGTGCCCGAGGCGGCGTCCTCCTGGTTCCTGCCCCGGGTGGTGGGCATCAGCCAGGCCATGGAGTGGGTCGCGACCGGGCGGGTGTTCGACGCCGCGGAGGCGCTGCGCGGCCGGCTGGTGTCCCGCGTGGTGCCCGACGACGAGCTGCTGCCGACCGCCTACGGGCTGGCCCAGGAGATCGTGGCGAACACCAGCGGGGTCGCCATCGGCGCGGCGCGGCAGCTGCTCTGGTCGATGCTCGGTGCGTCCTCGCCCTGGGACGCCCACCGCGCGGAGTCCCGGGCGCTGGTCGAGCTGGGGGAGGGGCCGGACCCGGCCGAGGGGGTGGCCGCCTTCCTGGAGAAGCGGCCGCCGCGCTTCCCCGGCCGCCTGCCCGACGGCGCCGTCGCGGGCGTGCCGCGCTGGCCGCTGCCCCCGGACGACGTCGGGCGCGCCTAGCAGGCCCGCCCACCTCGGTCGCTACTCGGTGGGCAGGGCCAGGTTCGGCCCGGCGATCTCCCAGCCGGGTCGGAGCTCGCCGTCGAAGTCGTCCGGCAACAGCGTCGCGGCGCCGCGCTCGACGTCCGCGCCGCCCACCTCGACCCGGACTCCTCGCTCGGCGAAGGTGTCGTCGTCCGTGCAGGACGAGCCGGTCACCCAGTTCTCGCCTTCGACGGAGCCCACGAGCACCACGACGCACCAGGGGTGGTCGGCCGCGCCCCGGCCGGCGTAGACCTGAGCGCCGTCCGCCTCGGCGACGTGACGCAGGTCGTCGACCCCCTCCGGCACCTCGACGCCGTCCGGGACGGCGTCCTCGGCCGTCGCCGACCGGTCGAGCACGGCGAGCTCGGGTGCTGCCGGGCCGCCGCATCCGGTGAGCAGCAGCACGGTGCCGGCGACGAGGGCGGTCCTCCTGCTGCGCGGTTCCATGAGGAGACCCTAGGGGCGGCGTGGGGTCGGCCGGTGCGACGAGGCCGGGCGCCTCAGGGCATCCGCATCGGGTCCAGGTGGCGCAGCAGCGTCTCGCCGAGGTCGCGCATCGCCTCCACCTGGGCGGGGGAGAGCTGGTCGAACAGCTCGCGCCGGACGCCCTCGACGTGCACCGGCGCCGCACCCTCCAGGGCGGCGAACCCTTCGTCGGTGAGGACGGCGAGCTGGCCGCGCCCGTCCTCGGCGCACACCTGCCGGCGCACCCAGCCGCGTTCCTCCAGCCGCGAGACGGCGTGCGACAGCCGGCTCCGGGAGGAGAGGCACCGGTCGGCCAGCTCGCTCATCCGCATCATGCGCTCGGGCGCCTCGGAGAGGGCGACGAGGATCTCGTAGTAGGCGTGCGAGATGCCGGTGCGGTGGCTGAGTTCGCGGTCGAGCCGGTCGAGCAGGAGCTGGGCGCTGTAGAGCCAGGCGCGCCACGCCTTCTGCTCCTCGGGATCGAGCCAGCGCGGCTCACCCGTGGGGAGGGACTCCGACGACACCGACATGGTCATGGGCACAGAATACTGGCGGAATAGTCAAGCGCTCAACTACGCTGACGCCAGACATCGCACCGCCACGCAGGACCACCAGGGAGGCACCATGACCAGCAGCACCAGCGTCCAGATCCCCGGCTACATCGCCGGCACCTGGGACATCGACGCCAGCCACTCCACCGTCGGCTTCTCCGTCCGCCACATGATGGTGAGCAAGGTCCGCGGCTACTTCCGCGAGTTCTCCGGCGAGATCGTCACCGCCGAGGACCCGACGCAGTCCAGCGTCACCGCCACGGTGGACATGGACTCGATCGACACCCGGCAGGAGCAGCGGGACGCGCACATCAAGTCCGCCGACTTCTTCGACGTCGGCAACCACACCGTGATGACCTTCCGCTCCACCGCTGTGAAGACCGACGGTGCCGACTGGACCGTCGAGGGCGACCTCACCATCAAGGGCATCACCAAGCCGGTCGTCCTGGCGCTCGAGCTGAACGGCTTCGGCCCGGACGCCTACGGCGGCACCCGCGCCGGCTTCAGCGCCAAGACCGAGATCTCCCGCAAGGAGTACGGCGTCGACATCGACATGCCGATGGACGGCGGCGGCGTCGTCGTCGGCGACAAGATCAACGTCGAGCTCGAGATCGAGGCCGTGCTCCGCACCGCGTAAGGACCCCTCTGCCCCCGCGCAGGGGGCCGCTCCAGCACGTCGCGAGGGCCCCGGACGGTTCGCCGTCCGGGGCCCTCTGCGTCGGTCGGCGGGCTACGCCATCGCAGGGTTCAGCACCTGGAGCAGGACGTGGTCCTGCCAGCGCCCGGCGATCCGGAGGTAGTGCGGTGCCACCCCGTACCGCTCGAACCCGTTGCGCTGGAGCACCCGCTGGGACGCCGCGTTGTGCAGCAGCGTGCCGGCCTCCACGCGGTGCAGGGCGAGGTCGGTGAACGCCCGGCGCAGCATCTCGGCGACGGCGCGGGTGGCCAGCCCGCGGCCGTTGGCGGCCGAGGCGACCCAGTAGCCGAGGCTGCCGGACTGGAAGGCCCCGCGCACGACGTTGTTCAGCGTGATCCGCCCGACCACCGCGCCGGAGTCGTCCAGGATGACGCAGGGGAGCGCGAGCCCGGCGTCGTGCCGCTCCAGGGCCGCCCGGACGTCGGTCCGCTGGCCCGCCTCGGTGTACCACCGCTCGTCGCGGGCCGGTTCCCAGGGCGCCTGGAACTCCCGGTCCTCGCGGACGAGGTGGGTGAGGACCGGGGCGTCGTCGAGGGCCAGGAGGCGGGTCCGTGCGTACACCCCCGCGACCATGCCAGGCGGCCGGGCGCCGCCGCGGTCGACTCCTCGACAGGGACACTGGGGGACATGTCGACCTCCGCCCTCGCCCGGATCCCCGCCTCGCTCCTGGTCGCCGTCGGCCTCGCCGCCGGCTTCGGCATCGCCCAGGGCACCGGCGTCCGGGCGCTCGGCGGCGCGGTGTTCGCCGCCTGTGGGATCGGTGCCGCCTGGATCGCCGCCCGACGGCGGGGCACCGCCGTCACCGCGGGGCTCGCCGCCCTCTACGTCGGCGCCTTCGTGCTCGCGCACGTGCTCGCCCTGGGCGCCGGTCTCCCCGCCTGGTTCGCGGTGAGTCTGGTCACTGTCGCCGCGGCCGGGGCCACCTACGGGGTGGTCGACAAGCAGCGAGAGGCGGTGTCCGCGCACTGAGCACCTAGAGTGTAGGGAAGGTCGGGGCCCCGAAGGCTGTTGACCTGATGCCCGCGCGCGTCCGCGCGGCGCGCCCCCGAGCTCCCGAGGTGCCCTTCCGCATGCCCACCCGCAACGACCTGCGCAACGTGGCGATCGTCGCCCACGTCGACCACGGCAAGACGACCCTGGTCGACGCCCTCCTCCGCCAGGCCGGCGCGCTCGGCCGCGCCAAGGGCGAGGGGACGGACAACGACTCCACGCAGGACCGCGTGATGGACTCGATGGACCTCGAGCGCGAGCGCGGCATCACCATCCTCGCGAAGAACACCGCGATCCGCCTGGCGGACGAGGACGGCAACCCCGTCGTCGTCAACATCGTCGACACCCCCGGCCACGCCGACTTCGGTGGCGAGGTCGAGCGCGGCCTCTCCATGGTCGACGGAGTCGTGCTGCTGGTCGACGCCTCCGAGGGCCCGCTCCCGCAGACCCGCTTCGTGCTGCGCAAGGCGCTCGGCAAGGGGATGCCGGTCATCCTCGCGGTCAACAAGACCGACCGCTCCGACGCCCGCATCGAAGAGGTCGTCGACGAGTGCTACGAGCTGTTCATGGAGCTCATGGAGGACGCCGGCATGGACGCCGACGCCCTCGAGTTCCCGATCGTCTACTGCAACGGCCGCACCGGGCAGGCGTCGCTGACCAAGCCCGAGAACGGCACCGTCCCCGACAGCCCGGACCTCGGCCCGCTGGTGAAGACGCTGCTGGACACGATCCCGGCGCCGGAGTACGACGCCGAGGAGCCGCTGCGCGCGCAGGTCACCAACCTCGACGCCTCGCCGTTCCTGGGTCGCCTGGCGCTGCTGCGCATCCACTCCGGTGAGATGAAGCGCGGCCAGCAGGTCGCCTGGTGCAAGGTCGACGGCACGATCAAGAACGTCAAGATCACCGAGCTGCTGGTCACCGAGGGCCTCACCCGGACGCCGGCCGAGAGCGCCGGCCCCGGCGACCTGGTCGCCATCGCCGGCATCGAGGACATCATGATCGGCGACACCCTCGCCGACCCGAACGACCCGCGGCCGCTGCCCCCGCTGACCGTCGACGAGCCCTCGATCTCGATCACCATCGGGATCAACACCTCGCCGCTGTCGGGCAAGTCGGGCAAGAAGCTCACCGCCCGCCTGATCAAGAACCGCCTCGACCAGGAGCTGGTCGGCAACGTCAGCGTGCGCATGCTGCCCACCGACCGCCCCGACACCTGGGAGATGCAGGGCCGTGGCGAGCTGGCGCTGGCCATCCTCGTCGAGCAGCTGCGCCGCGAGGAGTTCGAGCTCACCGTCGGCCGGCCCACCGTCGTCACCAAGGAGATCGACGGCAAGCTGCACGAGCCCGTCGAGCGGGTCACCATCGACACCCCCGGCGAGTACGTCGGCACCCTGACCCAGGCGCTCGCGGTGCGCCGCGGCCGGCTGGAGAACCTGGTGCACCACGACACCGGCTGGGCGCGGATGGAGTACGTCGTCCCCTCCCGCGGCCTCATCGGGTTCCGCACCGAGTTCCTGACCGAGACCCGCGGCACCGGCGTGCTGAACAGCAACCTCGAGGGCTACGAGCCGTGGCTGGGCGACATGCGCGCCCGGCCGACCGGCTCGCTGGTCGCCGACCGCCAGGGCGTGGCGACGACCTACTCGATGTTCTCGCTGCAGGAGCGTGGCCAGCTCATGGTCCAGCCGGGCACCGAGGTCTACGAGGGCATGATCGTGGGTGAGAACTCCCGTCCGGACGACATGGACGTGAACATCACCAAGGAGAAGAAGCTCACCAACATGCGCAAGTCCACCTCCGAGGAGCTGGAGCGGCTGATCCCGCCGAGGATCCTCAACCTGGAGCAGGCGCTGGAGTTCTGTGCCGAGGACGAGTGCGTGGAGGTCACGCCGGCCGGCGTCCGCATCCGCAAGGTGGTGCTCGACCAGACCGAGCGCGGCAAGGCCAAGAACCGCAAGCCCAAGCCCAGCTGATCCGCCCCACGACGCAGCGAGCCCCTGCCCGGATCACCGGGCAGGGGCTCGCTGCGTCATGGGGCCGTTACGGCGCCGGCGCGAAGGCCACGTGCGGGTGGTCCATGTGGTTGGCGGTGGGGGAGCCGCGGTCCTCCATGGGCTGCCAGGCCCAGCCCGTCCACGTCCCGGCGATCTGCTGCTGCCAGATCACGTACTCGACGCCGAGGCGTGCCGCGTTGTCGATGACGTACTGGCTGAGCGCGTCGCCCGTGGCCCGGTCGTCGTAGACCATGAAGTCGGCGGCGCGGCCCTCCGACGGGCTGTGGCCGGGGCGGGTGAGCACCGTCGGGATGCCGAACTCCGCGGCGACCTCCGCGACGGCGGGGCGCACGTGCGGTTCCCACGCGCCGTAGGCGGCCGTGTCCGGGGCCGGCCGGTCCGCGGCGCGGCTGGCGCGTTCCGGGGCCGCCGACGGGCCGCCGACGAGGGTGAGTCGCTGCCCGACGCGCAGCACGTTCGGGTCCGCCCCGATGACCTCGAGGTTGAGGGCGTGCACGTCCTGCCAGGTGGTGCCGTGGCGGGCGGCGATGCCGCCCAGCGTGTCGCCCGGCTGGACCACGTACTCGCCGCCGACGGGGGCGGGGGAGGGGGCGGCAGGGGCGTTTCCCGACCCGCCGATGACGAGGACCTGGCCGACGCGCAGGACGTTCGGGTCGGCGCCGATGGTGGCGAGGTTGTCGGCGTGGATGGTCTGCCACGAGGTGCCGTGGGCGGCCGCGAGCCCGCCCAGCGTGTCACCGGGGACGACCGTGTGCTCCCCGGGGTGGGCCTGGGCCGGACCGGCGATCGCGAGGGAGGTAGCCGCGGCGGCCGCGAGGACCACGGCCGGACGTGCCATGGCCGCCGCCGCGGAGGTGCGGGTGGAGCGACCGGGTCGCGCCGTGCGGTGCTTGAGCATGGGAGAAGCCTCTCGCCGCCTGCGGGGTTAGCTGTCGGGTTCGGGCGAGAGCTGCCCGGCCGCGTGCTGCGGCTTCACCCCGAGGCCGAGGGCCAGGATCTCGTGGGTTCCCCGCGCCTGCCCGTCGTGTGCACGGGTCCGGTGGCGGTGGGCAGGTTCGGCGGTCCGCCATCCGGGCCCACCCGTTGGTGGACGCAGCACGGTAGGCAGACCGCCGTCCCCGACGGCAAGGCCGCGGAGCCTGCATCGCGGGCAGCCCCGCGCGGACTGACTCCCCGTGGCCCGCCCCCGACTGCCCGTGTGCGGTGCTCGTACCGGCGGCGCACGGTCCGCGGCGCGGGCTCCGTGCTCGTCAGGTCACGAATCGTGATGACTGGCCGGGGCGGTCCGACGCGCCCGCCACGCCGTCGAGGAGTCTCGCCTCGCACCCGTCCTACGTTGACCTCGGAGCCGTCTCCCCGGCTCCCTGGGAAGAGGAAGGCGGCCGAACGCTCATGGCGACGATCACCCGTACGGTTCCGGCGATCGAGGGCTTCCGGGGTGGCATCGACGTCCGGGTGAGCCTGCGCGCCGACGCCGGATCGGGCGGTTCGGCGTTCGACGGTGCGTGGTTCCCGCGGAGCCGGGACCTCGCCGTGGAGCTGCCGGAGCTGATCGCGGCGCTGGAGCGGCGTGGTGTGCGGGTGGAGCGGTTCACCTACGCCCTCGACGCCTGGGAGCCGGCCCCCCGCAAGCTGGAGGTGCTGGGCCGCACGGTCCGCGCCGGCGGCTTCCGGAGCATGGACCCGCAGGTCGTCTGCCTCACCTGGGCCGGGGGGAACCGCCGGGCCGACCTGCTGGTCGTCCCGCCGGAGACCGACGTCCTCACCGGCGCCCGGGCGCTGCGGCTGTGCACCCGGCGGGGCCTGCCGTCCTCGCCCCAGATGGTGCTCGCCGCGGCCCGTTCCACGCCCCTTCCGCAGGTGCCCACGCTGCCGGTGTCCCGCGCGGTGTAGCGCTCGTCCGCCGACGGCGGATCCGCTGCCGGCGAACTCCCTGGACGCGCGGGCGCCGACCGGGCTGGAGTGCTCGGCACGAGACTCCTCGTCCTCGGCGGCACCCACTTCCTCGGCCGGCACGTGGTGGAGGCCGCGCTCGCTCGCGGGCACGACGTCGCCACCTTCACCCGGGGCCTGACGGGTCCGCCGCCGGAGGGCGCGCGGGCGCTGCACGGCGACCGCGACGACCCCGGCGCGCTGCCGCGCGCGCTGGGGGAGTGGGAGCCCGAGCTCGTCGTCGACACCTCCTGCCAGTAGAAGGACCCCCGTGCCCCCCGGCACTCGCAAGCTCGCGCCGGGACCCTGCACGAGAGCCAGCAGCCTCAACGCGTACCGCAACTGGCCGCCGGGGCCGCTCGGCCCGGAGGACGGCGAGCCGACCTGGGACACCGAGGACGACGAGTACGGGCCCATCAAGGCCTTCGGCGAGCGGCAGCTCGCCGCCGCCGTCGGTGGCCGCTTCCTCGCCGCCCGTGCCGGCCTGATCGTCGGCCCCTCCGACCCGATTCCACCGCCTCGGCTGGTGGCTGGAGCGCATCGCGAGCGGCGGTCGGGTGGTCGTCCCGGCCGAGGGCGTCGCCCAGCCGATCGCGCTGGTCGACGCCCGTGACCTGGCCGCCTGGCTCGTGGACATGGCCGGGCAGGGCCGCACCGGTGCGGTCAACGCCACGGGGCCGGCGGGCATGACGACCCTGGGCGGCCTGCTCGAGCTCTGTCGGGTCGTCACCGGGAGCGCGGCGGAGTGGGTACCGGTGCCCGAGGCCGACCTCCTCGCCGCCGGCGTCCAGGAGTGGCTGCACCTGCCGCTGTGGCTGCGCCACGAGGTCGCCCGCACCGCCTGGGACGTCGACACCACCCGGGCCGCCGAGCTCGGGCTGGCCACGCGGGCGCTGGAGGCGACTGTCGCCGACACCTGGGCGTGGCTGCGCTCCCACGAGCGGCCGGCGCCGCCGGCGCACCGCCCCGCCGACCAGCCCGGACCCGGCCTCCCGGCCGAGCTGGAGGCCTTCCTGCTGGCCGGCCGCTAGGAGCAGCCGGCGGGTGCCGTGCGGCGCCCTGTCAGTCGCGGGGGGCGCTGGGCCGGCCCGCGCCGACCGGGACCTCGCGGGAGTCGGTGGCGTCGGCGGCCACGTTCTGCTCGGCCACCTCGGCGAGGGCGTCGGCCGACTCCAGCCGCGCGTCCCGCCGGTACTGGCGGTAGGAGTGGACGACGGCCAGCACCCAGACGACCGCGAGCACCGCGTAGACCAGGGCGCTGACGGCGTCGCCGGCGTCCACCCAGTCGCTGCGCAGCAGCGTGCGGGTGTTGGTGATCACGATCATCCCGCCGACCAGGGAGCCCAGCATGCGCGGCGGGATGTGCCGCACCAGCCACGCGGCGATCGGCGCGGCGACGAGGCCGCCGGCGAGCAGCCCGGCGACCCACAGGGGGTCGATGCCCGCCGAGCCCAGCGCCATCAGGAAGCCGAGGCTGGCCGCCAGCGCGACGAGGAACTCGGAGGTGTCGATCGAGCCGATGACCTTGCGCGGCTCCATGCGGCCGCTGGCCAGCAGCGCCGGCGTGCCGACCGGTCCCCAGCCGCCGCCACCGGTGGCGTCGACGAAGCCGGCCACCAGCCCCAGGGGCGTGAGGAAGCGCCGGCGGATGGGCTTGCCGACGTTCCGCCGGTCGATGCCGCGGAGCGTGAAGCGCACCAGGATGTAGACGCCCAGCGAGACCAGGATCAGCGACATGACCGGCGCCGCGACCGACGTCGAGAGGCCGGACAGGAAGTGGGCGCCGACGAACGCCCCGACCGCACCGGGCACTCCCACCTTGGCGACGACCTTCCAGTCGACGTTGCCGAACTTCCAGTGCGAGAGCCCGGAGGCGAGCGTGGTGCCGATCTCGGCGAGGTGGATGGTCGCCGACGCCGCGGCCGGGTTGGTGCCGATGGCCAGCAGCAGGGTCGTCGAGGTGACGCCGTAGGCCATGCCGAGGCTGCCGTCGACGAGCTGGGCACCGAGCCCGGCGAGGGCGAGCAGGATCAGGGTCTTCACGGGCACTGGCTCCGGGGTCTCAGGACGCGGGCGCGCAGCGGCGACCGCGTGAGGCGAGGGTGAGACGTGGTGGCGCCGGGGAGGCGCGGGGGCTCAGCAGCCCGGACAGGCGGCGGTGCAGACGCGCAGCAGGTCGACGTGCCGGCGGCTCACCAGGAGCAGCATCGTCGTCCGCGTCACGGCGCAATGTCTACCAGATCGATGCACTTAGGCGCAGTGCTGGTCCCGACGCGTGGGACGGCGGTGGCGGGTGCGCGCGATGGGTCCGTTGTGGCACGGCGAGGTGCGGGTGCCGGCGCCGCGCGCTCAGCTGTGCGCGGTCTCGCCCGGGCCGGCGTCCTCGCGCACCGCAGCGAGGGACTCCACGAGGTCGGCCCGGGCCCGCGCCACCCGGGAGCGGATGGTGCCGACGGGGCACCCGGCGACCTCCGCGGCCTCGGCGTAGGGCAGTCCCAGCAGCTGCGTCAGCACGAACGCCTCGCGCCGGTCGGGGGCCAGCCGGGCCAGCAGGTCGGCGACCGCGGCGCCCTCGCCGACGGCGTCCGCGGCGCCCGGCGGGGCCAGCAGTTCCAGGTCGGCGGACTCCCGGACCAGGGTCAGCCGGCGCCGGCGGCGGGACTTCAGCGCGTCGGCGCAGACCCGGCGGGCGATGGCCAGCAGCCAGGTGCGGACCGAGGACCGGCCCTCGAAGCGGTGCAGGGAGCCGAACGCCCGCAGGTAGGTCTCCTGCGTCAGGTCGTCGGCGGAGGCCCGGTCGCCGAGCGCGGCGCAGAGCCGCCAGACGTCGGACTGCGTCTCCCGCACGAGGGTGGCCGCAGCCAGCGGGTCGCCGTCGGCGGCGTCCGCGGCCAGGCGTGCCAGGTCGTCCATGTCCTCGTTCGGATGTCGCGGAAGAAATCCCGCCGACGCGGGAACCGGACGGCGTCCGGTGGCGACTAATCAACCATGTCCTGCCACACCTGCCGCGAGGCGCTCTCCGCGCGGCTCGACGGCGAGCCGCTCGGGATGCCCGCCGACGAGCTCGACGCGCACCTCGCCACGTGCCGCGGGTGCGCG
Source organism: Blastococcus sp. SYSU DS0552 (assembly GCF_054050815.1). NCBI lineage: Bacteria > Bacillati > Actinomycetota > Actinomycetes > Geodermatophilales > Geodermatophilaceae > Blastococcus > Blastococcus sp. SYSU DS0552. The sequence goes on along the minus strand of NZ_JBJHAB010000007.1, from coordinate 127,294 downwards.
GCCTGGGCCGCCGCCGCCGAGCGCGTGACCCGCCGAGCGCGGCTGGCGCCGGCCCCGTCGGTGCCCGACCTCACTGCGAGCGTCCTCTCGGCGCTGCCGCGCGAGCTCCCGGGTGCGCGGGCGGCCGCGCGCGCCCGGTTGGCGGACACGGCGGTGCGGCTGGCGCTGCTCGCCGTCGGGGTGGCGCAGGCGACGCTGGCCTGGCCGGTGCTCGCCTCCGGCGCCGGCGCGATGAGCGCACCGGTGCACATGGCCCGGGAGAGCGGCGCCTGGAACCTGGCGCTGGCCGCGGCGTTCCTGGCCGTCGCGGCCGGTCCGCGGCTGGCGGCCGGCGGGCTGCCCTTCCTGGGCTCCTTCGTGGCGCTGCTGATCCCGGTGACGGTCGCCGACCTGCAGGCCGGGCACGTGCACACCGACCGGGCGCTGGCCCACCTGCTGCTCGTGGCCGGCACGGCGCTGGTGGCGACCGTCGCGTGGCGGGGCCGCCGGCATCGTTCCGTCCCCGCGGTCGCCGACCGGCGGGTGACCGCGTGAGGCGCACCGCCCTCCTGCTCGCGCTGCTGGTTCTCGGCTGGTTCGGTGCGGGCATCGGCACGGCCGGTCCTGCAGCCGCGCACGCCACGCTGGTCTCCACGACCCCGGGGGAGGGCGCGCGGCTCGACGCCGCGCCCGACGAGGTGACCCTGCGGTTCTCCGAGGGCGTCTCGCTGGGCGCCGGGTACGCCCGGGTCCTCGGCGCCGACCAGCAGCGGGTGGACTCCGGGAACGCCTCCGTCGACGGCGACGTCGTCACCATCCCGTTGCGCGGGGACCTGCCCGACGGCGGCTACCTCGTCACCTACCGGGTGGTCTCGGCCGACTCGCACCCGGTCTCCGGTGCCTTCTCCTTCGTCGTCGGCGACGGGGAGCTGCTGGGCGCCGACGCGGCGGACGCGGCGGCGGCGACCGACCCGGTCGTCGGACTGCTGCTGCCCGTGGCGCGCTGGGTGGGCTACGCCGGGCTGGCGCTGGCGCTCGGGGTGCCCGTGCTGGTCGCCACCTGCTGGCCGACCGGGCGGGGCACCGCGCGGCTGCGGCGCATGGCCCTCGGCGGGGCCGCCGCGGTCGCCCTCTCCGCGGCCACCGGGTTCCTCCTGCAGGGCCCCTATGCCGCGGGCGCGGGGCTCGGCGCGATTGCCGACCCCGCGCTGCTCGGCGCCACGGCGCGGACGGGCGCGGGCTGGTCCGCCCTCGCGCGCGCCGCCCTGGCCGTCGCCCTGCTGCTGGCGCTGCGCCGTGCCTGGCGGGCTGCCGCACCACCGGGGCGGGGGACCGCCGTCGGGCTGGCGGCCCTGGGCGGCGGACTGGTCCTGGCGACCGCGGCGGTCGGGCACCCGGTCGCCGGGCCGTGGCCGGTCCTGGCCGTGCTGGTCGCGGCGGTGCACGCGGGGGCGATGGCGGTCTGGTTGGGCGGGCTCGCCGGCCTGCTCGCCGCCGCGGTGCGGCCGGGCGCCGCACCGGGCGACGTGGCCGCCGCCCTCCCACGGTTCTCCCGGCTGGCGTTCGGCGCGGTCGTGGCGCTCGTCGTGTCCGGGATCGTGCAGTCGGTGCGGGAGGTCGCGTCCCCCACCGCGCTGGTGGAGACGACGTACGGCCGTCTGCTCGCGGTCAAGCTGCTGCTCGTGGTGGTCGTCCTCGCCGCGGCCGGGATCTCCCGGGTGTGGGTGCAGCAGCGGCTGGGTGTCCGCCGTCCTCCGCGACGCCGGACGACGACCGTGCACGCGTTCGCCGCCGCGACCGCCGTCGCGGGCCGGGCCGAGCCCGCCCCCGCGGCGGTGGCGGCCGCGGGGGAGCGGGAACAGGCCCAGGCGGAGGCCGCGGTCGAGCACCTGCCGGCGTTGCGGCGCTCACTGCTCGTCGAGGCGGTGCTGGCCGCCGTCGTCCTCGCGCTGTCGGCGGTGCTGGTCGCGACGCCGCCGGCCCGGACGGCGCTGGCCCAGCCGGTGGAGGTCGTGCTCCCCCTGCAGAGCGGCTCCGGCGCGACCTCGGGCAGCGTGCAGATGACGGTCGAGCCCGCGCGCCCCGGCCCGAACACGCTGCACCTCTACCTCTTCGACGACGACGGCCGGCTCACGCAGCCGGCCGAGATCCGGGTGACCCTCACCGAGCGGAGCCAGGAGATCGGTCCGCTGGACGTCGCCCTGCAGCCCGCCGGCCCCGGTCACTTCGTCGGCGACGGCATGTCGATCCCGGGCGCCGGCACCTGGACGCTCACCGCCACCGTCCGGCTCGACGAGTTCACCGCCCTCACCGCGGCCACGGACTTCCCCGTGCGCTGACCTCCCGCCCCCCCGTCCGACCGCGTTCCTTCCCTTCCTTCCCGAGGAGTCCTGTGTCCCTGCCCCGTCCGCTCGCCCGGCTCGCCGTCCTGCTGCTGGCCACCCTGACCGCCCTGGTGGCGGCCGTGGGGCTCGCGACCGCCGCATCCGCCCACGTCACCGTCTCCTCCGCCGACGCGGAGCCCGGGGGGTACGGCAAGCTCACCTTCCGCGTGCCGAACGAGAGCGACACCGCCAGCACCGTCGCCCTGCGGATCCAGATCCCCGAGGAGGCCGCGATGGGCTCCCTCCGGGCGCAGCCGGTGCCGGGCTGGACGGTGACGATGACGACCGCCGAACTGGCCGAGCCGGTCGAGGTGCACGGCCAGCAGATGAGCTCGTACGTCTCGGTGGTGGAGTACCGCGCCACCGACGGCGCCGGCATCGCGCCCGGCCAGTTCCAGGAGTTCGCGCTCTCCGGCGGACCGTTCCCGGAGGCCGAGCAGCTCAGCTTCCCGGCGGTGCAGAGTTACAGCGACGGTAGCGAATCGGCGTGGATCGAGCCCACGGTCGACGGGCAGGACGAGCCCGAGCGCCCGGCCCCGGTGCTGTCGCTGGCCGCCGAGGGCGAGCAGACGGGGCACGGCGCCGGCGACGAGACCGCGGGGCACACCGGCGACGAGGCCGCGGGGCACACCGGCGGCGACCCGGGCGCGATCGCGCTCTTCGTGTCGATCCTCGCGCTGCTCGTCGCGCTCGCCGGTGTCGTCCTCGGCGTGCGGGCCTCCCGACGTACCGTGTCCTCGTGACATCCGCCGTTCGACGTCCCCGCCGGGTCGCGCCGGCGCTGCTGCTCACCACGGGCCTCCTGCTGGCCGGCTGCGGGGGCTCGGCGGACGACGCCGCCGAGGAGCACGACCACTCCGCGGGTGCGCCGGCCGTGGTGGAGGCCCCCGACGACCGGTACGCCGGGCTGGACCTGAACGAGGCGTACCGCCGCCCGTCCTTCACCCTCACGGACACGACCGGCGCCCCGTACGACTTCAAGGCGGCCACGTCGGGCCGGCCGACGTTGCTGTTCTTCGGCTTCACCAACTGCCCCGACGTCTGCCCCACGACCATGGCCGACGTCGCGGTGGCGCTGCGCGGGCTGGACCCGCAGCTGGCCGAGCAGGTCCAGGTGGTCTTCGTGACCACCGACCCGGCGACCGACACCCCCGAGGTGCTCGGGGAGTACCTGGGCCGGTTCGACGCCGACCTGCCCACCCCGTTCATCGGCCTCACCGGCGACCAGGACAGCATCGACCAGGCCCAGCTGGCGGCCGGGGTGCCGCAGGCCGAGGACAACGGACGGCTGCACTCGACGCTGCTGCTGCTGTACGGCGCCGACGACGAGGCGCACGTCGCCTTCGACGCGGGCAACACCCCGCAGGACATCGCCGCGGACCTCCAGGCGGTGGCGGGCGCGTGAGCCGGGGGCCCGGCCGGCTGCTGACCGTCCTGGCCGCGGTGCTGGCGTTGCTGGCCCTGGCCGGGCCGGCGTCGGCGCACGTCGGGGGCGGTGCGGCGGGGAGCGACTTCGACGCCCGCGTGCTGTCGGTGACCCCTCAGCTGCCGGGGGTGAGCGTGCGGTCGCTGCAGTTCGGTGACGAACTGGAGCTGGTGAACACCTCGGACGTCGAGGTGCTGGTTCCCGGGTACTCGGACGAGCCCTACCTGCGGATCGGCCCCGACGGCGTGTGGCGCAACGCGCACAGCCCGGCGACCTACATCAACCTCGACCGGTACGGGCGGACCGCGCTGCCGGCCTCCGCCGACGCCGACGCCGCGCCCGCATGGGAGCAGATCTCGACCGAACCGCACTACGTCTGGCACGACCACCGCACGCACTGGATGAGCGAGGGCGTCCTCCCGCCGCAGGTCGCGGCCGACCCCACCCGCGAGCACGTGGTCTCGGAGTGGGTCGTGCCCGTCCGGCACGGCGCGACTGAGGCGGAGATCGCCGGCGTGCTGACCTGGAGCCCGCCGCCGTCGCCGTGGGTCGTGTGGCCGCTCGTGTCCGCGCTGCTGCTCACCGCGGTGGCCGCCGGGCTGCTGGCGCGCACGCCCCTCCCGCTGGGCGCCCTGCTCGCCCTGGGCGCCCTGGCGTCGCTGTGGCACGCGGCGGCCACCCCCGAGCCCCCGGTGACCGCGGGCTCGCACACGGGCGCCGTCATCTCGGCGCTGCTGCCCGCCTCGGCCACGCTGCTGTGCGCCGTCCTCGGGCTGCGGGCCGCGCGGCGGGGCCGGGGTGCGCTGACCGGGCTGCTGGCGGTCGTCACCGGCTGGCTGCTGCTGGTGCAGGGTCTGCCCGACGTCGACGTGCTCTGGTCGGCGAACGTGCTCTCCGCCGGGCCGGAGCCGCTGGCGCGGCTGGCGGTGGGGGTGCTGACCACCCTCGGTGCGGGGCTGCTCGTCGGTGGCATCGCGGCGGTGCGCCGCTTCCGGGAGACCCCGGCCCCGCCCGCGGGAACCGCCGCCGGCCTTCCGTTGCCGGCGGCCTGACGGCGGTTCCCGCGCGGATCAGGCGATGTCGGCGACGATGTTCGGCGCACCGCCGCCGAACAGGGTGTTCGCCCGCTGCAGGTCGCCCTCGAAGTCCACCTCGACCGCGGCGTACTGCGAGATGTCGACCGGCCGCACGCGCATGCCGCGCTCGGCGATCGCCGTCTCGATGCCCCGCTCGAAGTAGTCCTCGTGCGAGCAGCTCTCGAGGTGCTCGATGAGCGTGGCCTTGTCGGTCGAGGAGACGTAGTTGATCCCCACCGCCTCGCCGAGGCCGCCGCGGACGATCTTGGAGAGCTCGCGGATGCAGCCGTCGTCGTCGAGGGTGTACTTGACCTCCTCCTCGGCGACGGTGCTGGTGTCGACGCAGACGAAGCTCTCGTCCGCCGCGATGCTCGGCAGGGTCGCCTCGAGCACGGCCGGGTCGAAGACGACGTCCCCGTTGAGCCACAGCACGCCGCCCTCGCGGGTCGTGCGCAGCCCGCGCAACAGGCTCTTCGACGTGTTGGTCACCGCGAAGTCGGGGTTGTACGTGAACAGCAGGTCCGGGGCAGCCTTCATGATCCGCTTGCTGCGGTAGCCGACCACCGCGGTGATCGACACGTCGGCGCCGAGGACGGCGCGCAGGCCGTCGAGCTGGCGCTGCATGATGCTGCGCCCGTCGTCGAGCCGGGTCAGCGGCTTGGGGTCCTGCCGCCCGAGCCGGGTGCCCATGCCCGCGGCCAGGATGACGACCTGCACCGACGACGTCAGCGGGCGCCGACCCGTGGTGCGGGTGGCGGAGGGCGAGCTGCCCCGACGGACAGCGTTGAGGACGTGGTCACCGGTCCGCACGGACATCATCTCCCTCAGGGGTGGTGCTGGTGGTGTGCCCGGACGCGGGTGCGCCCGGGAGGAGCAGGTCGAGGACGCGCTGCGCGGCCGCGCCGTCCTCGAGGTGGCAGAACATCTCCTGGAAACGGGCGTAGCGCTCGGCGTACTCCGACCTGATGCCGTCGACGTCGGCGATCGCCGAGACCAGCTCGCGGCTGTCGCGCACCAGCGGGCCCGGGGCGACGTCCTCCAGGTCGAAGTAGAAGCCGCGCAGCTGGTCGCGGTAGTTCTCCAGGTCGTAGGTGTAGAACAGCAGCGGCCGGCCGGTGATCGCGAAGTCGAACATCGTCGACGAGTAGTCGGTCACCATCAGGTCCGCCGCCAGGTACAGGTCGCGGATGTCGGGGTGGTTGCACACGTCCCGCACCGCGGACCCGTCGACGATCTCCAGCCGGTCCATGACCATGTTGTGCAGCCGCAGCAGCAGCACGTGGTCCTCGCCGAGGCGCGCGGAGAAGTCCTCCAGGTCGATGGCGAACTCGAAGTCCTTCGACGCCGCCTTCTCGAACACCAGGTCGTCGCGCCAGGTCGGCGTGTAGAGCACCGCCGTCTGGCCCGGCTCGATGCCGAGGTCGGCGCGCACCTGCGTGCGCAGCTCCTCGCGCCGTGGGCTGCAGAGCAGGTCGTTGCGCGGCAGGCCCGTCTCGTGGATCGGACCGGTGAAGCCGAAGGCCTTGCGCAGCCGCTCGGTGGTGACCGCGTTCGGTGACAGCAGCAGGTCCCAGCGGGCGATGTCCTGGTCCAGGTAGGCCAGCCGGCCCTCCGGCGCCCACAGCACGTCGTTGTGGATGCGCTTGAGCATCGTGCCGTGCCAGGTCTGGAGGTACGTCGTGCCCGGCCGCTTCTGCCAGTCCAGCGGGATGTGGTCGTTGGAGATGACCAGGTCGGCCCCCTCCAGCGCGGCGATCGACTCGGGGCTGCCGAACGTCAGCGTCTCGACGTCGGCCGGGAAGGTGGCCTGGGTGTGCGGTGCCGACAGCCACGTGTGGGTGGCCTCGACCCCCCGCTCGAGGAGGGCCTCGTAGAGGGCGCGCGGACTGTCGGAGAAGTGCCCCCGGAAGGCGACGTAGACGATGTTCACCGGGCCGCTCCCGTCAGCGCGTCGCCGGTCGTCAGTCCGCCGGCCAGCACCGGGAGGACGAGGTCGGCCAGCTCCTGCCAGGACTCGACGACGGTCAGCGCGCCGGCCGCCAGGAGGGCCTCGGCGCGCGCCGCGCGCTCGTGGGGGAGCACGAAGAGCAGGTTGCCGACCGTGGGGCAGCCGGCACCCACGGCCGATCGGACCCCGGCGACGGCGTCCTCCACCGCGAGCCCCTGCTCGGGAGCGATACCCAGGGCCGCGCAGGCATGGCGGTAGACGGCCGGGGCGGGCTTGCTGGTCGGGACGGGGAGCGAGTCCTCGGCGCTGTACCGGCGCGCGGGCGGGATCAGCTCGTCCAGCCCGGTGGCGGTGAAGCACGCGGCCAGCCGGGACAGCGCGCTGGAGCTGACCGCGGCGAGCTCCAGCCGGCCGGCCAGCGCCCTCAGCGCCGCCAGGGTCGGCTCGTGCGGTCGCAGCGTGGCACCGAGGTGCTCGGTCACCGCCCGCCGCTCCTCGGCGACCCAGGGCTCGACGTCGACGTCCGTGATGCCCGCCCCGGCGGCGAGCGCCAGCGCGGTCGACCGGAAGTTCATGCCGGTGGCCGCGTGGCGCAGCTCGTCGGCGCCGTACCGGCGGTCGACGCCGACGGAGGCGAGGAAGGCGTTGGTGACCTCGGCGGAGGCCTCGAACGCCGGCTCCTCGGAGGGGAAGAGGTTGCCGTCGGCGTCGCAGAGCAGGTACTGCACCCGCTCGATCAGCGTCGGCGGAACGGTCGGCACCAGCTGGGCTCCCTTCGGGGACGGGGTGGAGGAGGAGGCGCCGGTCACCGCGGCAGACCCGCGGGGCCGGGTGTCCGGGCGGCCACGGTGGCCCGGACCCCGTCGCGGTCGAGGGCGGTCAGTACCTCCCGCAGCTCGGCCACCAACGCGGAGTCCTCCCCGAGGTCCCCGAACAGCGCGGTCTCGCCCAGGAGCGGCCGCGGGTCGTCGCCCCCGGCGCGGGCCAGCGACTGCAGGCGCTCGGCGAGCGCGTCCTCGACGGTGAGCGGCCGGCCGGCCTCGTCGGTGCCCCGCAGGAACCGGAACCAGCCGGCGACGGCGAGAGTGAGCAGGCCGTGCGGCCGCCCTTCCGCGAGCGCCTGGCGCAGGGACGGCAGCAGGTGGTGCGGCATCTTGGTCGAGCCGCGGCGGCACAGCCGGGGGAGGCCGTCGGCGATCGCCGGGTTGGCGAAGCGCTGGAGCAGCGTGCGCTTGTACTCGGCGAGGTCGATGCCGTCGGGCGGCGGCAGCAGGGGAGTGACCTCGTCGTCCATGAGCCGGGTCACGTAGCCGGCGAACACCGGGTCGGCCATCACCTCGTCCAGGCTCGCGTGCCCGGCGAGCGAGCCCAGGTAGCCCAGGGCGCAGTGGCTGGCGTTGAGCAGCCGGGTCTTCATCAGCTCGTAGCGGCCCACGTCGGGGACGAACCGCACGCCGACGGCGTCCAGCGGAGGCCGACCGGCGGAGAAGTTGTCCTCGATCACCCACTGCGAGAACGGCTCGGTGATGACCGGCCACCGGTCGTCCACGCCGTAGCGCTGCGCCACCGCGGCCCGTTCCTCGGGGCTGGTGTGCGGTGTGATCCGGTCGACCATGCTGCTGGGGAAGGCCACGCGGTCGGCGATCCAGCGGGCCAGCACCTCGTCGCGCAACTGGGCGAACCCGACCACGGCCGCCCGGGCGGCGTCGCCGTTGCGGTGCATGTTGTCGCAGGAGACCACGGAGAACGGCTCGAGGCCGGCCCGCCGGCGGCGATCGAGCGCCTCCACGAGGTAGCCGAAGACCGTGCGGGGGGAGGTGGGCCGACGCACGTCCCACCGGATGTCGGGATCGTCGGCGTCGAAGAGCCCGGTCCGGGGGTCGAGCCGGTAGCCGCTGTCGGTGATGGTGAGCGACACCATGCGCGTGCGCTCGTCGGTGAGCAGGTCCAGCACGGCGACGGGGTCGTCGGGTGCGAAGTGGTAGCCGACCATGACGCCGACGACGCGGGCGCGCTCGCCGTCGGGGCTGCGCTCGACGACCGTGTAGAGGTGGTCCTGCGGGGCCAGGGCGTCCTTCATCGTGCGGCTGTGCAGCCCGACACCGACGACGCCCCAGTCGTCGCTGATCCGCCGCTCGGCGAGCTCGTCGAAGTAGAGCAGCTGGTGAGCGCGGTGGAAGCCGCCGACGCTGAAGTGGACGACCGCCGGGGTGAGCGCCGACCGGTCGTAGGTCGGCACGCTCAGCTGGGCCTCGTGGAGCGGCAGGGTGGCGTCGGTCAGCGGGTGGATGTCGGCTGCCGCCACCACGTTCGGGGCGCCGGGATCGGGCACGAGGGCGGGCGCTGGATGCCCGGCCGCCGCCGTCCCGGCGGTCGTCTGCAGGTGCAGGAGCTCGGCCTGTGACATCGCGTCCCTCCTTCTCGGTCCGTAGCGCGGCGGATGCGACCCGCCCCGGTTCCGGGGGCGGGCGGATCAGCAGTACACGGGTGAAACTCGGTGCCGCGCAAGGCCGGGCGCCGCGTCGCGGGAGCGGTGCGCACCGGGGCGGCGCGGATGCTTCACGCCAGATGGGGGCAATGCCCGTTTCCGGCGCGGCGCAAACTGCTGGCAGTGTGCCGTGGGCGTCCATGATCGCCGATCACTGATCCGTCCTCGCGCCCGGGGTCGAATCACACGGTTGTCACTCGAGAACGGGGCCGCTGTGGCGCCCGGGGCGTGTGGTGCGGCTCGTCGCGGCGTGTCGCGGACGACGCGCCGAACGCCTGGTCACGGATGCGTCACGGAGTGTTTCGATGGAGGTGCCCGATCGGGGGCGCGCACATCCAGGAACGCGAGACGGACAGGGTGCATGGACGCTGGTATCGGCCCGGAGGCCCGCACGGAGCTGCTGGCGGTGGTGCGGCCTCGATCCGATAGGGCCGCCGGCGGCCGTGGCCGCCGGCGCGCACCCCGCGCGCAGGCCCGGCGCAGCCCGGCGCTGCTGCTGGGGTCGCTCCTCCTCGGCGGCGTCGTCGCGGCCGGGGTGAGCCTGCAGGGCGCCCCCGCGGCCGAAGCCACCTCCGTGCTCGCCGCCCAGACCTCGCTGCTGACGGCCGAGGAGCGTGTCGAGGTGCTGCCGCAGGCCTCGATCACCGTCGCCGAGGCGCAGGCGCGTCTCGAGGAGGTCGCCGCCTCGCGCGCCGAGCGGCAGGCGGCCGAGGAGGCCGCAGCGGCCGCAGCGGCCGCCGCCGAGGAGGCCGCGCGACCCAAGGCCGTCCTGCCGGTCGCCGGCGCCCGGCTGACCAGCGGCTACGGCAGCCGGTGGGGGACCTTCCACTACGGCATCGACCTCGCGGCCCCCATGCGCACCCCCGAGTACGCCGCCGTCGACGGTGTGGTGCTGCGCGCAGGATCGGCCAGCGGCTTCGGCCTGGCGGTCTACATCCTCCACGAGAACGGCGACGTCACCGTCTACGGCCACATGGACAAGATCCTCGTGGAGCCGGGCCAGTACGTGGAGGCGGGGGAGACCATCGCGCTGCTGGGCAACCGCGGGCAGTCGACGGGGCCGCACCTGCACTTCGAGGTGCACAAGGGTGGCCTGGAGGGCAAGCGGGTGGATCCGATCGCGTGGCTGGCCGCGCGCGGCGTCCACGTCTGAACCACGGGCGGCCGTGGTCTGATCGCGGCGTGGCCGACGCCGTCGAGGACACCAACCGGCGGCTGCTGCGCGCGCGGGACGCCATGGACCGCGACTACGCCGAGCCGCTGGACGTCCCGACGCTGGCCCGCCTGGCCCACGTCTCGCCGGCCCACTTCATCCGCACCTTCCGGGTGGCGTTCGGGGAGACCCCGCACCGCTACCTGCAGCGGCGACGGGTGGAGCGGGCGATGTTCCTGCTGCGCGCCACCGACCGCAGCGTGACCGAGATCTGCATGGACGTCGGGTTCTCGAGCCTGGGCACCTTCAGCCGCGTCTTCCGCGACATCGTGGGGGAGTCGCCGAGCGCCCATCGCCGGCGCGGGCCGCTCCCGCCGGTGCCCACCTGCTTCGCGATGGCGTGGGCCCGGCCGGCGACGGATCGAGCATTTTCGGAGAAGCGGTCGCCGGTGCCGGCTCCCTAGCGTCCAGCCCATGCTGACGACCATCTCCATCACCCAGATCTACGTCCCCGACCAGGACGCCGCCCTCGACTTCTACGTCGGGAAGCTCGGGTTCGAGGTGCAGACCGACATGCACTTCGGGCCCATGCGTTTCCTCACCGTCGCGCTGCCCGGCGATCCCGGGCGGGCGGTGCTGCTGGAGAAGCCCGGGCCCCCGGCGATGAGCGAGGAGACGGCCGCGCAGGTGCGCGAGCTGGTGAGCAAGGGGGCGGCCGGCGGTCACCTCTTCTTCGCCTGTGACGACGCGTGGAAGACCCACGCCGAGCTGAAGGAGCGCGGCGTCGAGATCACCGAGGACCCGGTCGAGCAGCCGTACGGCATCGACTTCGGCCTCCGTGACCCGTTCGGCAACCACATCCGCGTCGCCCAGATGACGCAGGGCTGAACGCGGCCCGCCACGCGGTACACCGCGCCGACCCCCTCCGTCGGCCCCGCCGCCCGGCCCTGTACAGTCGTTCCCGGCCCGGAGGAAGTCGCCGGGCCGGGATCGGGGCTGTGGCGCAGCTGGTAGCGCACCACACTGGCAGTGTGGGGGTCAGGGGTTCGAGTCCCCTCAGCTCCACCCCGATGACCAGGCCGTTCCCCTTCGGGGGAGCGGCCTGAGTCGTCTCTGGTTGCAGTTGTGGTTGCAGTTTGCCCACCCTCACCTGGAAGCAGCAGGGCGCTCATCCGGTCGGCGGCTTCACGAGCCAGCGCCGGCATGACGTGGCTGTAGATGTCCATGGTCGTGCGCATCTGGCTGTGGCCGAGCAGCTCCATGACGACCCGCGGGTGCACGTTCTCGGAGAGCAGCAGGGTGGCGGCGGTGTGCCGGCCGTCGTGCAGCCGGACGTGCCGGACGCCGGCCGCCTGGAGCAGCCGGGTCCAGTCGTCGTGGTCGGTCTTTTTGTCGATCGGCCGGCCGTTGGGCTGAGCGAAGACCAGGTCCTCGTCGTGCCACTCGGAGCCGGCCAGCATCTGCTCGCCGAGCTGGACCGCCTTGTGCCGGTGGAGCTCGGCGGCCAGCGGGATCGGGAGGGCCAAGGTGCGCTGGCTGCGCCGGGTCTTGGGCTCCTCGTAGATCAGCCCGCCGCCGCGGACGCGGTGGATGCTGCGCCGGACCGTCAGCGTGCCGGTGAGCAGGTCGATGTCCTTCCACTGCAGCGCCAGGGCCTCGGACTGCCGTAGGCCGAGGGCGAGGGCGACGGTCCAGCGCGCGGAGTTGCGCACATGAGCCGCGGCTTCGAGGACGGCGCGGGCTTCGCCGAGGTCGAGGGCGGTGGCGATGTTGCTCGGGCGCTGGGCGGGCGGGTCGACGAGGGCGGCGACGTTGCGGGGAACGTGCCCGCGCTGGACGGCGACGGTGAGCGCCCGGGACAGGATGCGGTGCTGGCGCAGGACGGTGGCGGGGGAGTAGCCGGCATCGAGGAGCGCGGTGTAGAGCTGGTCGAGGTGCTCGGGACGCAGCCGGTCGAGGCGATGCCGTCCGATGCCGGGGATCAGGTGCTTGCGGACGGCAGACTCATAACTCTCCAAGGTCCGCTGGCGCACGCGGCGCGGGGCGATGGTGGTGAGCCAGTGCTCCAGCCAATCGGCGACGGTCGGGGTCGACGTCTCGGTGATCGTTCCGGCGTCCCTCGAGCGCTCCAGGCCGCGGACCTTGGCGACCACGACGCCGCGGCTCTTGCTGCTGACGTGCCGGCGGTCGGGCTTGCCGGTGAGGGTGAAGCCGACGGAGACGTAGCCGTGCCAGCGCCCGTCGGCGCCCTTGTAGATCGTCGACTCGCCGTTCGAGGCGCGTCCCGCCATTGGTCATCCCTGGGTCGTGGGCTGGAGTGTCAGTCTGGCCGAGCGGTCCGACACCGGCGGAGCGGTTGTGGACTCACGCGGCATCGGGCGACGTCGGGCCGAGTTCGAAGAGTCCGCGCTGGTCCGTGCTGGTCCGGGCCCGTCGAAGCGCACGAGGAGCGGTGCGGGGAGCTTCCAGGCCGCGAACGTAACGTTCGAGCTCGCTGCGGGAGAGGCGGCAGCTCCGGCCGATGTGGACGGGGCGCAGGTCGCCGGCCTTCATCAATGCGTAGACCGTCGTGCGCCCGAGGCGGAGCACCGTGGCGGCCTCCTCGGGTGTGAGCAGCAGCGGGTCGCTGGAGACCGGCTCCCGAGGTCGCTGCGCGTCGCTCATCTCGCCCCTCCTCGTCCTGTGGCCTCGTGCGCCGGCGTCCGGCGCCGCACGCCCACCTGGAGAAGGCGCCTTTTCCGGCCGGGTGGTGACAGTGCCCGGCGATGTTCCTGTTTTTCTCCAGTCCCTGCTGTCCGAGCTCCTGGTCTCCTGGGTCCGACGTCCGTCGGCTTGCTCGGTCGCCTGACCCGCTCAGGCGCGTCTCCGGTTTTCCTCCAGACCGGGGCCCGGCGCGCTGGGCGTAGATCGTGGGCGCTGGCACCCTTGGCGCATGAGTTCCGATCGCCTGGCCTTGCTCACCACCGATCCGGCCGTGCTGAGCGGCCAGGCGGTGATCGCCGGCACCCGCGTGCCCGTCAGCGTGGTGCTCGACTGCCTTGCTGCCGGAATGAGCCCGTAGGAGATCGTCGCGGAGTACCCGACCCTGACCTCGGAAGGCGTGCAGGCGGCCGCCGCGTACGGGGCGCTGCTGGCCCGCGGGGAACTGGCCCCGCTGGGCCGAGTGAAGGTCCAGCTCGAGAGAACAGCCCTCGCTCAGCTCGCCAGGTGCTCATCGCTCGCGCCCGCGACAGCACAAGCAAACCTGCGCCTTGGCTGCGTGCTCGATCCTCGCCTTCGCCTCCTTTTCCGCGCCCCTCTCAGCTGCCCGACCGGACAAGATCACGAGCCGACACACCTCATGCATCCAGGGCTGCGCAATCCGTTGTGACGCGTAGGCGACGACGCGGGGGACAGGGGTGTGGTCAGCTGCCGCCCGGCAAGCCCCGGGGGCGTCACCGGTGCGCGCTACCCCTCGAACCGGATCGGTGCACTTCTCCGCGTGGCGTGCCGCGCGGGCAGAGGGCGCTGCAGTCCGACAGGGCGGGGAGTCATGTCGATAGCGAGGGCTAGTGGCGCGGCGGTTGGGGTGACGTCGGGCCGGTTGGGTCGTCACCGCCCCGTCACCCCCGCTCCACGACGAACTGTCCGGACGTCACCGTCGGCGCCGGTGCCATGCAGGAGCAATAAGGGAGCTCCGCCTCGGGGCGCTCAGGTGAGGTCAGGTGCGCCGCTCCAGCGTGCCCGCCGCCGGTAGGACCGCAGGACGGGCTCCAGAGCCCGGCCAAGGGCGGGCAGGTCCCGGTCGTAGACGTGGCCGTCATCCAACTGACCGGCGAGTTCGCCGAGCAACCTCGGCCAGTCCCGGCGGGTCGGCTCGAGGGGGACACGAATCTCGACCCGCCGCTCGACCACCTGCACCGCCGCCCTGCCGGAGGTCGCCGCGCGGCTCTGCTCCCAGGCCCGGTGGCGGCAGGTGGCCGAGCACCACTTGGGGATCGGACCGCGGCTGCGCGGGGTGATCGGTCCCCCGCACCACCCGCAGGTTATTGCGGCAGTGCGTCGTTCCGGCCCGTCCGCCGCGGGGGCGGCCCGGTCCGGACGAGGATGTTCTTCCGGGGTGCGACGTTGACGCTCGCGGCGTTGTTGCTCGCGCGCCCGCCGTCGGGCGCGGTACTCAGGGGTGCCGCTGGTTCCCATGTCCTCAGTCTGCTGGTGATCCTCCTGTAATCCGTCACCACGAGTTCCCAGCCCGAGATGCAAGACGTGTGATGGCTCGCGATCTTGATTTCTCCAGCGCCGCTCGGCCCGGGCGGTCGCTCCGCAAAGGCGGGTCTTCGGAAGCCCTGCTTGAGAGCCGGCTTAGGCCTCGGGTTTCTCGGTGTCCCTGAAGGCGGCTTATGGGACACCCGGACATGTCTCCCCAAATCGATGGACCGATCGGCATGGGAGATGTGGCTGCGGGCCCAGGGAAGCCCGAGGCGAGCCTAGGGGCGTCCTGATGCCACCGAGCAGTTCGGCAAGCACTCAGCTGTCCGGGTAGTACTTCCAAGTCCCCGTCTGGTCCTGTGCCGCCGGCGGACCGAAGTAGTCGGCTACGGCCTGCAGCAATTGGACGTGCCGCAGTGGCAGAACTGTCTCCGTCGTGCGCTTCCCGTTCAACGAGTACGCGAGGGCGATGTCTGCAAAGTGCGCTGAAACCTTGAGCTTGCCGGGACGGATATCCCAGTTGTCGCCGTGAGCGCAGCCGTTGCGGTAGTGCCTCACAAACTGGTGGAGTGGGTCCTTCGAGTCATAGTGCGCGCTCTCGGTCACGAGGTCGCCAAGAGCGACAGCTGTGGCGATCTGTGCGGCGGTCATGACGTGGGCGTCCATCGCCTTGAAGCCCCAACGAGAGATTTCTTCGAACACTGCTTGGATGCGGTACGACTCTTGGTCACCTGAGGCTGACAGGGTCAGGGACGGATCTGGGATATGGGGCCAGACGCTGCGCCAGGCAGCCATGAGCGGCTGGCCAGGCACCGTCGCCAGGTTGGCGGCCACCAACAAGCCGAGGTAGGCAGACTTCAGGTTGAGCGCTGTGCGGCTGATCTCGCCTCGGGTCAGGGTATTCATGCCAACTTCCCGTCGGGGGCCTTGTCCGAGCTGGCCATGGGCGCCCCAACGGCCTGGGCCGCTTGGGGACTGTCGGCCAGGTTCCTACCCACCGGCAGGAGTCCCGCTTCATGGAGGCACGACGGCGCTCACCGTCGCGCGAATGCCGCGGACTGCACGACGAGCCGATGCACGCCTAGGGATCCGACGTTGCCCAGCGTTGGCGAGTGGCTGGAGCCACAGTCCAGGATGGGCCGCATGCCTGCGTGGGCCGACTATCAGGAGGAGGCGGCGCAGTTCTTCCGCAGCCTGGGGCTCTTCGCCCTGACGGACGTGACTATCGAAGGCACCCGCGGTCGCCACGATGTCGATGTTGAGGTGCGCGGCGAGCGGGCCGGCCAGCAGCTGCTCTGGATCGTGGAGTGCAAGCGCTGGAAGACGCGTGTCTCCAAGCTCCACGTCGCCGCGTTAACCAACATCGTCCAGGACGTCGGTGCCGACCGCGGCATCCTGCTGAGTGAAGTCGGCTTCCAGTCGGGTGCCGTCGCGCTCGCGACCCGCAGCAACATCAGGCTGACGAGCCTTGCGGAGCTCCGCCATGAGTCGACCTGGGAGTACCAGGACCTGCGGTTCAGCGACTATCGCCGCCGCCTCGCCCAGATCCAGGCGCGGCTGCAGACCTTCACCGTTACTCGGGGGAACGTATCGCGGGTACGCGAAGGCATCGACTCCGACCAGTTGCTGCGTGGGTACGCGATGATTTCGATCGCGCAGCACGCCCTCGATGAAGTCCATCTGAACCGCTGGCCGATCGCGTACGGGTTTACCTTCAGCACCGACAACAGTGATGAGTACCTCCGCGCTGCGTCGCGCAGCGAACTCGTCCACGGTCTCGAACTCGAGGTCGACAGAGTCGAAACACTCTCGTTCGAGTTAGAGGCCAAAGTTCAGGCGTGGTAGGTCCCCTGGTGGCTCAAGTCGGCAGGCAGGCGCTTAAGCAAGCCGGAGTGCATCGTGGCTCCCGCCAAGCCGAGCGGCCTACCCTCACCCGCTGCAGCCGTAGGACGGGTGAGGCACAGCTGTCCCTGAGTGGGCCGTTAGGGGCACCGGCCCGGTAGGCCGTGAAGGCGGCCTTCGACGCATAGGCGGAGGACCTGCCGACCGAGGATGGGGCGGAGCGTCCAGCCAGCCCGCGTGCCTCTTCAGTGCGGCCGGGGAGGCCAAACGGACCGGTGACCGCCGTCGACACCAGCCAGGCGGTCGTGAGCTTTGCAGCCGCGCAGGCCTCCGAGCTTAACGGCAAGATCGTCCACACGCCCACGGGCGGCAGCCCCACCGCGGCATACCTCCAGGCGTCCCCTGCCTTGCTCGGGGAGGCAGGGGGTTCCCTGCGTACTGGCCCGGGTCTCCCATGACACCCGAGAGGTGTCAGAGGCCCCGGTACTCTTCCGGCGTGGGGGCACAGGCTGCCTCCAGGAACGCGAAGGCCCCCGGCCGGAGCGATCTCCAGCGAGGGGCCTTCCGTGTCTTGGCCGGACACAGATGGCCCTAACCGCCCGTCGACATCAGGACGACCTCCGGGCACTCCGTCGACGAGGAGATCCACCGACTGCAGGCGCCCAGCGCTCCCCAACCCAGTAAGGTCCCGGGAGCTCGTCTTGGCGAAGCATGCCATCGTTGGATACTCGATCCACCTCGAAGGTCGCTGGGTCCGCGGCCAAAAGCCGCGTCACCTGCTCGCACCCATGCCAACCGGCGATGACATGCTGATGTTCATCAGCGGCTTCTTCGAGTCGCTCCGCGGGAACGTCGGCGCCGCCAAGGACCACCACTTCGGCGAGACCACCGACATCCAGCGACTCGGGCGAACCATCGGCGCGCGGATGAACGCCGGCCGCAGCGGGCTCGAGACCGACATCAACGACCCCCTTCACCCCGAGGAGGGCACCTTCCGGCGCCAGAAGCGGCACGTTGAGAACATCGCGGTCCGGCAGTTGGTCGTCATCCCTGAGGGCAGCAAGACCGGCTACTGGCTGTTCGAAAGCGTCGGTGGCCGCAGCCTCGGCACCGGATACCGGACACAGTTCAAGCGCGACTTCGTCGCCCGCTACCCCAAACTGCAGCCGGTCTTCGAGCCCATCGTCCTCGAGGAAGCCTGGGACACGTACACCGACAACGAGGAGGCACTCGTCGAGCAGGTGCGCATCGTCCGCAGCCACGCCAACCCGGACCAGATGGAGTCCATGGGCATCGGAGACGTCAACGGCCGCTACATCCAGGTGCTGGAGGCCGAGACCCCCACCCGCACCAAGCGCGTCTTCGGAGGCCTGCGCGACCGGTACTTCCGGCGCACCGATGAGGGCAGGTGGGTGCCGCGTGACCCGGAAGTGACAGAGGTGTCTGCCAAGGTTCTGGTCGAGGGCAAGGAACGGACCGTCGTCGTCGACCGGGAGGACCCAGTCAAGATGCGGATCGAACTGGACACGTCAAAGGACGAGGCGCCGAGCGACTCGTACTTCTACAGTGAGGCCCGCGACTGGGTCGTGGACCTCGCGGAGCGAGACGACGTCACCCTGCCCGCCGACTGGCGGTCGGGCGAGTGGACACATGATTCGGACTACGGGCAGCTGGGGGCACAGGATGGGACGTCACCTGCTGGCAGCGCTGACCAACAAGATCCGGATGACGGAGCTGACCAGGACGCACCTGGAAACGCTGAGTGAACGGGCAGTCGTCGACGGCCGCCCAACCCAGCGCCGGAGCATCGGTGACCGCGTCACCTTCTTTCTAATCCCTGCTGCCATCGGTGTCGCGCTCTGGCTGACCGGCGCGAAGGCCCCGACGGCCGAGCCGCTGCTCGCCGCCATCGCGGTGTTGACCGGTCTCCTGTTCGCCCTGCTCGTCCTGATGTTCGAGCGGATCGTGCACGAGCGGGAACGCGACGCCCCCGCGGCCGGGAACGACCCGCTGTCCGACGCCTGGCAGGTGCTGGCCAACGTCAGCTGGGCCATCCTGATGTCTTTGGTTCTGCTCAGCGTGCTGTTCACGGTGACGCTGTTCACCTCCAAGGCGCTCGCGCCCTGGCTGACCGGCCTCGTCGCGGCCCTCTTCGCACACTTGGTCTTGACGCTGCTGATGATTCTCAAGCGCGTCTTCTACACGGCGATGCGCATTGCCGGGTATCGCCGCCTCGCTGACGCACAGCGCTGAGCAGAAGTTCTCTGCTTCAGGCGGCGAGACCCCCTCCAGTCGGAACGTCGTGGCCGCACACTCGTCGCGGAATCGACCGGGGCGGACCGGCCGCGCTTCTCCGCCCGCGAGAGCGCGCAGGACGCCTGTGCGCTGGCAGCACCGCAGCAGGCGCGGTCTTGTGCACGGTGTCGCTGTCCTAGGTGTACTGACCAGCGACGTTGGTCGACGTGTGACCACGGGATCTGACTGAGCGGTCTTGTGGAGGGAGGACCTCCGGACGTGGAGTGGAGCTGCTGAAGGCACCCACTCACGAACCCGGAGGTCCTCGTGTCCCACGGTAATGCCGCCCTGACTCCACGCATGCGTCTGCGTCTGGCCCGTGCCGTGGTCGAGGGCGGCTGGACAATCTCCTACGCCGCGGCAGTGTTCCAGGTCGCCTATCCGACGGCCAAGCGCTGGGCCGAGCGCTACGAGCAGGCCGGCCCGGCCGGCATGACCGACCGCAGCTCCCGCCCCCACCGCTGCCCCCGCCGCACCCCCCCGACCGCTGGTCCGGCGGATCGTGCACCTGCGCTGGCACCAGTGGCTGGGGCCGGTGGAGATCG
The DNA here is from genome assembly GCF_054050815.1 of Blastococcus sp. SYSU DS0552. NCBI lineage: Bacteria > Bacillati > Actinomycetota > Actinomycetes > Geodermatophilales > Geodermatophilaceae > Blastococcus > Blastococcus sp. SYSU DS0552. Next base: position 107,970 of record NZ_JBJHAB010000007.1, on the reverse strand, counting down.
CCGACCGCCTCGGCATGCCTGCCTCCACGGTCTACGCGGTGCTGCGTCGCTGCCGGATCAACCGGCTCTCCCACATCGACCGGCGCACCGGCGAGCCCGCCTCTTGGCCAGCGGACTCCGCACCGGCGTCACCGTCGTCAACCTCGGCCAGGGCGGCTACACCTCCACCGAGGTGGACATCGTGCGGGCGCCATCGACCCCACCGTCGGCGCGCTCACCATCCCCGCCGAGACCACTCCGGTCGCTGTCACGGTCACCGCCCCGGCCGGCAACTTTCGGGAGACCAGCGCCGGCGTCACCTACAACTGGGGTCGTCATCGTCGCCGGCGGCACCGCGCCGTGACCGTCAACCCTGCCCCCTCCCGGCCGGGTCAGGGCTGCTCGCCTCGCTCGGCCGCCTCGCGCTCGTCGAGGGCCTGGTCGATGAGCCGTTGCAGCTCGTCCTCGCTCGGCGGATCGACGACCACGTTGACCACGGGCGCCGGTGCGGGCTTCGGTTCCGGCTTGAGCTCTTCGTTGACCCGAGCAACAAGGATGGTCAGGACAGCGGCCAGCAGGGCCCCGACAACCTTGGCCATCGTCGGGTTCTGCCGGACCCACTCCTCGAGCTTCGGGAACATGCCGACCGTCGCAACGGCGTCCGCAACCGCCTCGCCACTGTCGGCCGTTCGAAGGGCGCCGATGAGCTCTTCGACCTCGGCGGTGATGACATGGGGCCGGCTGAGGACTGCGGTCGTCGCCTCGAAGATCGCCTCGCGCAGTCGTAGGCGCCCATCGGGTCCGGTGTAGAAGGTCCCGTCGCCACCGCCCGTGGCGTCATACACGGTCCTGCAGCTCGAGCAGCCGACGGCCACGTTCATCGGGGCGCCGGAGAACGAGACGTCGGTGAGCGTGAAGTTGAGCGTCTCCACGTAGCCACACTCTGGGCACACTGCCCGCGTAGCCTCAGCCACGTCGACCCCCGTTGGTCGTCCACGCCCCGGGTCCGTTGCAGCGGACGCCGGGGCCTCGTCGTCGGGACCCTAGCTGGCCCGGGCGGTTCCGGTGCCCCCGAGCCGGCGGTACGTTGCCCCCGTGACCGGGGCCGCTTGCTCAGTCGAATTCCGCGGTGAGCGCTGCGGCCGGGAGCTACACCGCGGCGCTCGAAGTGACGGGCGAGCTTACACCGGTCCTGCGCGCATACGAGAAGCAGTTCAGGAGCGCCGGGTTCACCAGCCCCGAGGGACTCATCAACGTCGACGACGAGCTGATCATCGGGACTGAGCAGGCCGGCGGGGGCTACCTGACGGCGGTCGGCGTGGCAGGCGACCGCTCATACGTGCTAATCCAGCGCACCTACGACTGACCGTCGACGGTCGGAGACGGGCGCGCCGTGTTCCTGAAGGCGCCCACTGTCCCTGAGCGGCCCACTATGGGACAGGGTCAAGGGAGGCCGGTGTGACCTCCTAGCGTCGCTGCGACGGTCCGCCCATGGCGGGCGGTGAGATGGCATCGCAGCGCAAACTGGGCCCGTGAAGCTTGAGGAGCTGCGGCGGATCGCGGACCTGCTCAATGAGCGCAACCGCATTGACGGCAAGATCGCGGCGCAGATCGGGCGACCGATGACGTCAGGCCACCTCGGGGAGTGGATAGCTGCTTCGATCTTCGATGTGGAGCTCGAGCAGTCAGCCTCCGCGGCCGCTTGGGACGGCCACTTCCGCTTCGGTCCGCTTCAGGGGCGTTCGGTCAACGTGAAGTGGTATCTGCGGCGAGAGGGCATCCTCGACCTGACTTCGCCACTGATGCCGGACGAGTACCTGGTGATGGCCGGCCCGCCTGGTGCGGCGGCGACTTCGCTTGGCGTGACGCGGCCATGGCGCATTGACAGCGTCTACCTCTTCGATGCCAGGGGATTGCGGGACGACCTGCTTGCACGCGGCAGAAAGGTCGGCACGGCCTCGAGCGTTCGGGCTGCCCTGTGGGCGCAGGCTGAGATCTATCCGAAGCCGGTCAACCTTCGGTTGGTCCTGGAGGAGGACCAGGTCGAAGCGCTGAGGTTGTTCGCGCCGACCGAGTAACCACCGCCTGTCCCGTAGCGGTCGCTACGGACCGGCGCACTCAGGCTGGCGACGCCGTCGCCACGGCGGGGACTGTGTCGGTGACTTAGAGGTTGAGTGGCACTGTCCCTGACAGACGGAGCAGAGGTACGCGCCTGTTGGCGCCTTTCGGCGGCGCTCAAGACTTCGTGCCCGGATCGCCGCAAGTGCTCGGAGAGCAGCAGCACGGGACGAGTAGCACTTCTTCTGGCAAACCGACATCGGTGGATCTCTCGATGCGGGGTGCTCGACCGGCTCATATCCGGCCCGGCACGGCGGCGCCAGCCTGATAGCGGGCGGCCATATCGCTCCCGACGAAGCGCTCGAACGCAGCCTAGACCGGCGTACGCAGCGGTGTCCTCGAGGGCTCTCTTTGCCCGGCCGCGCTGGTGTCCCTGAGCGGCCCACTATGGGCGTGCCGAGGGCAGGCAGCCAGACGCAGGATCCACTCCGGCGTGCTCGGAGTTGACGGCCCCGAAGAGCCTGGTACAGAGGCGCCGTCCCGTGGTCGTACAGACGACCGGGGCGCTATCGTCCGCGACACGCGGGGGAGGTGTCAGGTGCGACGGTACACGTTCCTGTCGATCTTGAGAGTCGCAGTTTGCGGTTTCCTATCCGTGGTCTCCATGGCCGTGTTGGCGGTGGCGTTATACGCGAACGCAGTCTTTCCCTCGGGTGAGGCGCGGAGCAGCTTGATTGCCCTTACCTCGGTTCTGGTCGCAGTTTTCCTCGGTATCGCCGTCCTTCCACCAAGGCGGCTCACCGACGTCCGAGGGGCGTCTGAGATAAACGCCCACACTAGATTATGGGAAACAGGCGGTCTAGTCACCGATGGCTCCGCTTATGACATATCGTCAATGATGGCTGCTCTGTCTGAGCGGCCATCTATCCTCTGGCTAGCCTCCGCGAACGGGCAGTATGCTGTTGATTGCGCCTCCACGGTGACCAATCGCTTAGGAATCCCTACTATCGTGGTTTGCGTCTGCGACGGTGGCACAGCCGCCACCGCAATCGAGAAATCTTGGCTCGCCGTTCACCAACTTCCTCGGAGCCGATCTACCCCTCTGGCATTCGACGGCGTGGCCATCATTCGTCCCGAAGGACACTTAGATTGCGAGAGTTTTGCGAGCATCGTTCGGTGGCTTAGGGGCTCTAGGGAGCGGACCGCCATCGTCATCAACGCTGGCAGATGTGCCGGTCAATCCGCGCTTGACCCCGCAACGGACGCACTAAAGGCTTCATCCCTGGAGCTCCGTCACGCGCCCGACGAACCCGGAGGCCCAGAGTACGGGCTGGCACTGAAGACGATCATGGAGTCGTCCGTCGACTCGGACGCCTTGAATCGATCGGCGGCCATGGTTGCGGCAGTGATAGCAATGCGCGCGCGCGCGGTGGAGCCGACTCACATGTTTGCGGCACCCATAATATCCTCCCGCTTTGAGGATGTTGTGAGCCTGGTTGCCCGACTCCTCAGAAACCGCTGGCCGTTCTTCTCATCGATACTTGCACTCTTGGTCTTGCCAATACTATTGGCAATCCCGTCAGGCTCAGGGGAGGGGATGAGCGGCTATGTCGTCCAAGCCCTTTCACTTATAGTCGGCACCCCAGTCCTCCTCTTCTTGCTGTGTCACGGAACGTATGCCATAACGGGCCGTCGGTACGCTGCGGGCGCTTCCCTTGCTCTGGCCGCGTGCTATGTGACTGGCAGCCTTCTGATATGGGGCCTCGAAGCCACCCCGGCGATCCTCTTTGGAGCCGTAATCTTCGGCGCTCTGTATCGCGTGGGCGGCTCTGCGGAGTTAGGGCGCACGCTCATCAGGGACCAGGGCCGCTTGGCGGTTGCTGGTTGCGTTACGTGGCTATGGTTCCTAGCCGTCGACACAAGTTTCTGGGCGGCCTTGGCAGGAGCAGTGGCATTCATGGCCGCGCGTTCGCCGGCCTTCGTGGCAGTGTCTCCCTTGATCTTCTCCGCGATGGTCGCATGCGATCTCGCGATGGAGGTTTACGACTCTGGCGTTCTGGGTCTCCCGTTGGATCCCGCTTTCACGGCTGCGCAATTGATGCCTGGGTTCGCGCCAACCGCACCTGTGCAGAGTGCCGCTGAGTACATTGCTATGTGTGCCCTACTGGTGGGCGCAGTGCTGAGTGCCGTTGTCTGTGTTGCATTCCGCCTTATGAATGCTCATGCTGCCGTCACAGCGCGGTCTGCAGCAGCGGTCCAAGTTCTTGGCATGGTGGCTACCAGCCTGGCGATCTACGTTGATATCGGGCGCGGGCGGACGCGCTTTGAACTCTACCTGTCGGGACTGCCCGTCATAGATGCAGGCTTATTCGCTCTGGTGCTATGCGTTTGCATGTTTGGCCCCTTCAATCTTCTGCGATTGAGGTCCCTGGAGGAATCATCTGTAACGGTCACCTTCATCGGTGTCTCCGTTATTGCTTGGGGTGGCGCAGGGACGTGGATGCCGAACGTCGTATGCGTGTGGTTGGCACTCGGTATTGCTCTCGCCTTGCTGGCGCGCCAGAACTGCAACCTCGGAGCCCAAATGGGATGGCGCTCACTCCTGAGGTTTCGGGCGCCGGCACGACTGGCGGCAGCGTGCCTGATCTGCATTATGTTCACCGACGGGGTGGCTTACGCAATTTTCAACCTGCAGTATGGTGCTTTCCAGGCTATCGACGCGGAAGCGACGCCTTATTTATTGCTCCCTGCCGCGAGTGTGGTGGTCGCCATCGCTGCGGTTCTCGCCGTCCTACGGTTCGTCCCAAGCATCCGTGTCGATCTAGTCCCCGAGACTGCAGTCAGGGTTGGTCGGCACATACTGGCATGGGGAGTCTTGGCGGTCCTATTCGTATTGCTCACGGGCAGTGCCCGGAGGTACTTTTTCGTAGATCACCTCTACTGGGCAGCACTGCTCGCCCTTGTCGCAGCGCCCCTCGTTCCGGGATTGGCTAGGCGATATCGGTCGAGCCTCCGCAATAGTGGAGTATTTGTCGCCTGTCTGTTATTGACAACGCAGGCAGGAGTCTTCGGCTTCGGCGTCGCGCTGGGCGCGCTAGCCATCGGACCTCCCCAAAGCTACTTTGAGAGAAGGTTCAAGATCCCGGATCGGGAGGCGTTCGTTCAAGCCGCACTTGTTATGCTGGTTTTGTTGGCCCTCAGTGTGGCGTCGAATGCTTTTGCCACATGGTCCTTGAGCACCCTTGCATCTCTAGCTCCTGTGGCTCTCCTATTGAGTCCCATTGCACTTCTTGTCGCGACGGCTGGCGCGACGACTGTTCCAACATCAATCTCAGTTAGCCTGGTCCTGTCGATGCGCCTGCGTCGCCTGTACAGGATGGTGGTCTGTGTCGCGGGCGTTCCTCTGGCGGTGGTTGCGGTTATCGCCTCCGTCTTCGGAGCTTCAGAGTGGGGGGCAGTCCTGGGCGCTACGTCAGCGTTAATTGCTCTCCAAGTCCTCTTGTTGTGGTACGACTTAGCGCCGATGGCGTTAGCGCACCAGCTTCGTTGCGAGCCCTTACGAGACGTACACGCGAACCTAGCGGCATCGACGAGAGTGCTTCGAAACCTAGAAGTGGGCCAGCACGTCATCTTTACAGGACCAACTGGCCTTCTAGTGACGAATACTTCGTCCTAGAGCGGTTGCTGGAGCAACACGGAAACTGTCTTTGATCGGTCGCTGGAGCAACGCGGAAGTCCTGGCGAGTTGCGAAGAGCGTCCTGGCTTCGGGTGGAGGTATGGCCCCAGAAATGCAATCCGGAAGACCGCCTGTCGATGCACAGCTCGGGAGCTGTCACGGTCAGGAAGGCTGGTGGGGGCCGTCCACCTCGGTAGACCGTTGCTTACGCCGCGCGAACGCAGGATGCCGACGCGCTGTGTCCCATAGGCCGCCTTCAGGGACACGCGGTCGCGGTCGTGCCCGTGGCCTCAGGCGCACCGTCGGGATCGGCCACAGCCAAGCGAACCCCGCTCGTGCTGGTGGCAATTTTGGTTGCAGTTGGTCTGATTCGATCTTGGTTCACAGACGTTCGCCGTCGTTCGGCGACGTCATAAACCCGCTGGTCACCAGGCCTTTTGGGACGTTCGCGAACGTCAGCGAACCCAGTCAGGTCGGCCTGGCAGTGTGGGGGTCAGGGGTTCGAGTCCCCTCAGCTCCACCCGATCGAGCAGGCCGCTCCTCCCACCGGGAGGGGCGGCCTGCTGCGTGTGGGGCGGCGGGCGCGCGGAGACGTGTGACGCGCGTAACCCCTGGTGAGGTCGCGCGTTGTTCCGCGCACACACCCCTCCCACCCGATCTGGAGGAGACGTGCGCCGTCTCGTTACCTGCATCCTCGCCGCCGTCGCGGTTCTCGCCGGCGTCCTCGTCGCGCCCACGGCGCAGGCCGCGCCGGCCCCGCTGAGGTACGTCGCCCTCGGCGACTCCTACAGCGCGGCCTCCGGCGTCCTGCCGCCGGACCTCACCGCGCCACCGCAGTGCCTGCGCTCGACCCGCAACTACCCGCACGTCATCGCCGGCGCGATCGGTGCCCGGCTCACCGACGTCACCTGCGGCGGCGCGGACACCGGCGACTTCTTCGCCGGGCAGTACCCGGGGGTCGCCCCGCAGCTCGAGGCGCTGAGCCGGAACACCCAGCTGGTCACCATGACCATCGGCGGCAACGACAGCGGGGTCTTCATCAACTCGATCATCGCCTGCAGCACGGCGGGCCTGTCCACGCTCGGCAAGGGCAGCCCGTGCAAGGACCGGTACGGCAGCTCGTTCGCCGACACCGTGCGCACCACGACGTTCCCGGCGCTCGTGGAGACGCTGCGGGCGGTCCGGCAGGCGGCGCCGGGCGCCCGGGTCGCCATCCTCGGGTACCCCTGGATCGTGCCGGCCAGCGGCAGCTGCTTCGACCGCATGACCCTCGCCGAGGGCGACATCCCCTACCTCCGCGAGCTCCAGGCCACCCTCAACGACGCGGTGAAGCGCGCGGCATCGATGTCCGGCGTCACCTACGTCGACCTGAGCCGGGTCTCCGACGGGCACGACGCCTGCCAGCCGATCGGCGTCCGCTGGGTCGAGCCGGTGCTGCAGGGGACCAACGCGGTCATCGTGCACCCGAACGCGCGGGGCGAGGCGGCGATGGCCGCGCGCACCATGGAGGTGCTGCGGCTCGACCGCCGCTGAGCCCGGCGTCCGGCGGCCCGGCGGGAGCGGTCCCGGCCGGGCCGCCGGCGTCAGCTCGGGAGGGCGCCCAGCTCCGGCTCGGGCGCCCGGCCGGTGCCGTGCCGGCGGGCGAGCCGCGCGGCCGTCGGCATGGCGGCGTAGCCGTTGGTCAGCCCCGCCCGGGCGACCAGCGTGCCGGCCCGGTGCTCGGCGATGCTGCGCAGCACCTCGTCGAACTCCGTCGTCACCACGTAGTGGGTGCCGTCGACCAGGTGCACCACAGTGTCGGCGTGGTGCTCGATCCGCTCGATGTGGTCGGGGTCGACGGCGAAGTGTTCACCGTTGCGGCAGGTCACAGCGATCACGAGGTGGTCCTTTCGCACCCGTCGGCCCGGGGACCGGTGGGCCGGCCCGGAAGTCGGTCCGGCACCGAGACCATCGGCACACCGGCGGCGCTCCTGGAGCGCGGGCCGCGTGCTACGTCCCAACGGGTGATGCCGCAACCGGTCAGAAGCCGAAGCGCAGACCTAGCCCGCCGAGGGTGACCAGCACCATGACGAACACGAGGGGGAGCTGGACACCGGCCGGTGACACGGTGTCGGACCGGAGAGCTCAGTCGGAGCCGCGGCCCTCGCGCCAGTACCCCATGAAGGCCACCGACCGGCGGTCGACACCGACCTCCTGGACGAGGTGCCGCCGCAGCCCCTTCACCACCCCGGCCTCTCCGGCGAGCCAGGCGTAGACGCCGGAGGAGCCCGGCGCCGCGGTGTCCTCGGCCGGGACCTCCCACAGGATTCCGGCGTCGACGTCGACGTCGGCCAGCTCGGGAGCCGGGGCGGGGGAGAGCAGGTCGCCCAGCTCGCGCACCGCGTCCAGGACGGCTCCGGTGAGCAGCTGCCCCCGCGGCGCGGCGGGGGCGCCGTCGGCGGGCCAGCGGGGGAGCCAGGTGATCTCCACGCCGGCCGGCGCGACGACGTTCAGGGCGTCACCGGCCGTCGGCACCTCCAGCAGGACCTTGGCGCGCCGGCCCGCGGGCAGGCTTTCCACGATCGCGCAGATGGCCGGCACCGCGGTCTCGTCGCCGGCGATCAGCAGGCAGGAGGCGTCGGCCGGCGGGTGCCACTCGAAGCCGCCGGTCTCGCCGGGGAACCGGGCGTTCGGCGCGACCAGGACGACCTCGTCGCCGGCGGTGGCGTGCTCGGCCCAGGCCGACGCCGGGCCGGTGGCGCCGTGCAGCACGAAGTCGACGTCGACCTCGCCGCTCTCGCTGCGCAGCGCCCGGATCGTGTACGTGCGGATCGGCATCTGCCGCTCCGGCGGCAACGCCCGCCAGGCGCCGTACCAGTCGTCACCGGCCGGGCAGTCGAGGATGCCCCGGCCCGGCAGCGGCAGCATGACCTTGATGCGCTGGTCGAAGCCGTTGGACGCGAAGGCGGCCATCTCCGGACCGGTGAAGGTGACCCGGAGGAAGCTCGGGCTCAGCCGCTGCACCCGCGCCACGCGCACCGTGAAGGTGCGGTAGGCGGGGATCTGCGCGGTCTCGACGGTCACGGCGTCTCCCGGGCTGGGCAGGTAGGGGCGTCTTTCGACTTAGGCTAGCCTAACCTGGCTTCCGGCAGTCTTGCACACGAGCGCCGGTCGATCCAGACGCGCGTCCACCCGGGCGTGCGCGGCAGTTCGAAGGAGAACGATGACGACTCGAGTCCTGCGGGCCACCGCCCTCACCGTGGCGGCGGCCGTGTCCCTCGCCGCCTGCGGGAACGACTCCGAGCCCGAGGCCGGCTCGACCGGGCAGGCCGCGGCCGGCGACGCCGCGTTCCCGCGCACCGTCGAGCACGCCATGGGCAGCACCGAGATCCCCGAGGAGCCCGAGCGGGTCGTCGTCCTCGACACCGGCGAGCTCGACTCGGTGCTGTCGCTCGGCGTGACACCGGTCGGCGCGGTCACCACGGCCGTGGACACCGACTTCCTCAGCTACCTGGCCGAGGACGCCGAGGGGGTGGCTGTCGTCGGCACGATCGCCGAGCCCGACCTGGAGGCGATCGCCGCCCTGGAGCCCGACCTCATCCTCTCCAACCAGGTGCGCCACGAGGACATCTACGACCAGCTGAGGCAGATCGCACCCACGGTCTTCGCCGCGGACCTCGGCGACACGTGGAAGGAGAACCTCCTCCTGGACGCGGAGGCGCTGGGCAAGGAGGAGGAGGCCGAGGAGCTGCTGGCGGACTACGAGGAGCAGGCCGCGCAGCTCGGCGAGGACATCGGTGACGCGGCCGGGACGACGGTCAGCCCGATCCGGTTCGTCGGTGGCACGATCCGCGCCTACCGGCCGGACTCGTTCGTCGGCACGGTGCTGGCCGACATCGGCCTCGACCACGTCGACCTGCCGGAGGGCGACAACCCCACGTTCGCCGAGCTGAGCGCCGAGCAGATCACGCAGGCAGACGCCGACGTCGTCCTGTACTCGTCCTACGGCGCCGCCGACGAGTCCGGCGAGGCGGCGGTCGTCGGCGGTCCGCTGTGGCCCCGGCTGAGCGCGGTGCAGAACGGGCGGGCCCACCAGGTCGAGGACGACGTCTTCTACACCGGCATCGGGCTGCGCGCGGCGACCCTCCAGCTGGAGGACCTGCGCGAGCTGCTCGCCGGCTGACGCACCGAGGGCCGCTCCCCGGTGATCGGGAGGCGGCCCTCGGTGTTCGGCCCCTCTGCAGGGTCCCGTGCCGAGCCTGCGAGGCGTGGGGGGCAGAGGGGTCCTTCGTCAGGGGGTCTCGGTGACGAGCTGGGCGGCCAGGTACTGCGGCGCACCCACCCGCTCGATGGCCGCGATCTGGGCCTCGAACCAGTCGGCGTGCTTCTCCTCGTCCAGGACCATCTCCTCGAACACCGACGCGGTGCCGTGGTCACCGAGGTCGTGGCACTCCTTCGCGGAGGCGTTGAACTGGGCGACGGCGGCCTTCTCGCTGTCGAGGGCTAGCACCAGCATCTCCTCGGCGCTCTCGCCGACCCGGATGGCGCCGAGGCGCTGCAGGTTGGGGTGGCCGTCGAACAGCAGGATCCGCTGGATCAGGGCGTCGGCGTCGCGCATCTCGTCGATGGAGAGGTCGTAGAAGACCTTGCCCAGCTTGGGCAGGCCCCAGGCGTCGAGCATGCGCGCGTTGAGGAAGTACGTGTTGGTGACCGTGAGTTCGAAGGTCAGCGCGTCGTTCAGCAGTTCGACCACGCGGGGGCTAACGGGCTGCACCGGATACTCCCAGCTCTCGCTCGGCCGGGCGCTCGGTGGTGCGCTCGGCTCGCACCGGGCAATGCTGACACACCAGGTCGCGGAGCGAGTCGACGCAGTTGCCGCAGGTCCGTCCCGCACCGGTGGCCCGGGCGACGTCGGCGATGCAGGTCGCCCCGTTGGCGATCGCTTCGAGGATGTCGCGGTCGGTCACCACGTTGCAGTGGCACACGTACATGCGGCGGTCGCCTAACGGGAGACGGCGGGCGGGCGGGCCCCGGTGCGAACACCCGGGCGTCACGTGGAGGTTAGCCTCTCCTAACCGCTGCGCGCCAGACCGCTGGTCAAGAACAGCGGGTGACCCCTAGGTTGCCGTCATGCCCGACCCGGCGTCCCGCGCCCGCGCGCTCCTGCGGCTCCAGACCGGTCCCCGGATCCTCGTCCTGGCCAACGTCTGGGACGTGACCTCGGCCAGGGTCGTCGCCGCGACGGCCGGGACCGGCGCCCTGGCCACCGCCAGCCACTCCATCGCGGCATCCCTGGGGTTCGAGGACGGCGAGCGCATCCCGCTGGACCTGCACCTGGACGTGGTGCGGCGGATCACCGCCGCCGTGGACCTGCCGGTGTCGGTGGACATGGAGGCCGGCTACGGGGATCCGGGCGGGACGGCGCAGCGCGCGATCGCCGCGGGCGCGGTGGGCGGCAACCTCGAGGACGGGCAGCGCCCCCTGGACGAGGCCGTGGCCGCGGTGGGGGAGGTGGTCGCGGCCGGCCGCGCCGCAGGCGTCGACTTCGTGCTGAACGCGCGGACCGACGCCGTCCTGCTCGCGCCGGCCGGGGCCGACCGGGCGGCGCTGCTGGCGGAGGCGGCCGACCGGGGCCGGGCCTACCTGGCGGCCGGGGCCGCCGCGGTCTTCGTGCCGGGCGTGGTGGCGGCGGACGAGATCGCCGCGCTGGCCGGGGCGCTGGGGCGCGGCCGGCTCAGCGTGCTCGCCGTGCCGGGTGCCACGCCGCCGGTCGCCGAGCTGGAGCGGCTGGGCGTCGCGCGGGTCTCCACCGGCCCGAACGCGCAGCGGGTGGCACTCACGGCGCTGCAGGACGCGACGGCGGCGCTGCTCGCGGGCGGGGTGCTCCCGCCCGGCACCCGGATGCTGAGCTGAGCTCCCGTGGCGGCGTCCGAGCGGCTGTCCTGGGCGGCCGGGCTGGTGGACCCCGCACCCGGGGAGCGGGTGCTCGAAGTGGGGTGCGGGCACGGCGTGCTGGCCGACCTGCTCGCCCGGCGGCCGGGGGTCGGCCACGTGACCGCCGTCGACCGCTCGGCAACCATGGTGGCCGCGGCGACCCGGCGGAACCGCGTCGCGGTCGAGGACGGGCGGGTGACCCTGCAGACCGCGCCGCTGGTCGGGGCCGAGCTGCCGGAGCGCTGGTTCGACGCCGTCGTGTCGTTCGACGTCCGCGCCTTCTGGACCCCGCCGGCACCGGAGTGGGACGTCGTCCGGCGGGTGCTGGCACCCGGCGGGCGGGTCGTCGTCGCCTTCTCGGTCATGGCCCCCGGCGCCGACGACCGGATCCGGACGGCGGTGCTCCGGTCCGCCGGGGAGCGCGGCCTGGTCGAGCACGCCGTCCACCGGGCCGCCACGGCGCCGGTCCCGTCGGCGGCCGTCGAGTTGCGGTCGGGGCAGGACGGGTAGGAGGCGGGACGCCACCGACGAGAGGACATCCGCATGACCGACGACCTGGTACCCGGTGACCTGTACGCCTACGAGTCGCTGCTGTCGGCGGAGGAGCGGGAAGAGCTCGCCGGCATCCGCACCTTCCTGCAGGAGGAGGTCCGGCCGCTGGTGAACGACTCCTGGGAGGCGGCCACCTTCCCGATGGAGCTGATCCCGCGCTTCGCCGAGGCGGGGCTGGTCGGCCGCAGCTACGACACCGAGGGGTCACCGCGCGCCTCGCGGCTGTTCACCGGCTTCATCGCCCTGGAGACCGCCCGCGTCGACCCGTCGATGGCCACCTTCCTCGGGGTGCACAACGGCCTGGCGATGGGGTCGATCGTCAACCTCGGCTCGGAGGAGCAGAAGCAGCGTTGGCTGCCCGGCATGCTGGCCCTGGAGACGATCGGCTGCTTCGCGCTCACCGAACCGCACGGCGGCTCCGACGTCGCCCTGGGGCTGGAGACCACGGCGCGCCGCGACGGGGACCACTGGGTGCTCGACGGGGCCAAGCGGTGGATCGGCAACGGGACCTTCGCCGATCTCGTGGTCGTCTTCGCCCGCGACGTCGCCGACGACTCCGTGAAGACCTTCGTCGTGGAGAAGGGCACGCCCGGCTTCAGCGCGACCAAGATGGAGGGCAAGTATGCGCTCCGCACGGTGCAGAACGCCGACCTGACCTTCGAGGGGTGTCGGATCCCGGCCGAGAACAAGCTCGAGGGCGGCAACACCTTCAAGGACGTCAACCGGGTGCTGAAGCTGACCCGCGGCGGGGTCGCCTGGAGCGCCGTCGGCTGCCAGATGGGTGCGTTCGAGGCCGCGCTGGCCTACGCCAAGGAGCGGGAGCAGTTCGGCCGCCCGATCGCCGGGTTCCAGCTCATCCAGGACCTGCTGGCCCGCATGGCCGGAAACGTCACCGCGAGCCTCGGCATGGCCGTCCGGGTGGCGCAGCTGCAGGAGGATGGCGTGTTCCGCGACGACCACGCCGCGCTGGCCAAGAGCTACGTGACCAGCCGGGCGCGGGAGACGGTCGGCTGGGCCCGGGAGCTGCTCGGGGGCAACGGCATCCTGCTCGAGCGCGACGTCGTCCGGTTCTTCAACGACGCCGAGGCCCTCTACTCCTACGAGGGCACCCGGGAGATCAACCAGCTCATCGTCGGGCGGGCGCTGACCGGGATCAGCGCCTTCGTCTGAGCCCGGCCGAGGTGCTGCGGCCCGGCCGCCCCGGGGTCAGGGGGACGGCCGGGCCGCAGACCTCAGGCGCCGAGGACGGCGGTGCGCACCAGGTACAGCAGGACCACGACGGAGACCGCGACGGCGAGCCCCACCCACAGCCGGCGTTCGCGCACCCGGTCGGCCTCGGTCTCGTCGGCCAGGGCCACCGGATCGGCCCACACCGGGGTGCGGCCGCCGCAGCGGGCGAGCACCTCCTCGGTGAGCACCACCGGGGGGCTCACCCGGAACGGCTGCCCGGCTCCGACCAGCTGGTGGAGGTTGCTCATACCGTGACCCTCCCGGTCTTCTCGGTCTTGTCCCAGGTCATGGCCGCCCCGCGGAACTCCTTGACGTAGGCGTCCACGGTGATCGCGCACATCAGCGGCCCGAAGCCGACCAGGTAGAGCGCCAGCGGCACGAGCGGCCGGCCCCAGTGGGTGCCCTCGAGCTTCCGGACCCCGTAGGCCAGCGGGATGCAGAGCACCAGCCAGCTGTAGACGAACAGCGTCCAGAACGTCTCCACGCCGTCGGACATGGGGACCACCCCGGGGAACGCGGCCGACAGCAGGACGACGAAGGAGATGGCGCCCGGGAACAGCAGTGCCTCCCGCCAGACCTTGAGGCCGGTGCGCGGATCGACCGACATGGTCAGCGTGATCATGAAGACGAAGGTCGCGATCGGCACGAACACCGCCGCCCCGAACACCTCCGAGGCCAGCTCGCTGTCGAGCAGGTAGAGCCCGATCAGGCCGATCGAGGTCAGCAGCATCGCCACCGGCAGCAGCAGGATCGCGAACCAGAAGACGCCGAAGAAGAAGCCGCCCAGCCCCGGGTGCACCGACCTGCGGAACCACAGGTGCCGGTACATCGAGGTGATCTGCACGTTGCCGCGGGCCCAGCGCAGCCGCTGCTTCCACAGCGCGTCCACGCCGGCCGGCTCCTCGGCCAGCACGCGGGCATGCGGCTCGAAGACGACCCGGCGCCCGGCGAGCTGGGTGCGGAAGGTCGTGACCGTGTCCTCGGCCAGCGAGGAGGTGTCGATCTGCCCGCCGATCGCCACGAGGTTCTCCCGCGAGTGCAGCTGCGCGCCACCGGCGAGGCAGGCCATCGCACCGGCGACGTTCTGCGCCCGGCGGGAGGCGGCCTGCGCGGCCAGGTAGTCGAACCCGATGAACCGGGTGATCCCCTCCGGGTCGCCGCTGCCCTCGCGGATGTAGGCGGTCACCGCGCCGACCGTGGGATCGGCCAGGTGGCGGGTCATCTTGCGCAGCGACGCCGGCTCGTAGATGACGTCGGCGTCCATGATCAGGAGCGCCTCCATCCAGTCGTCGGCGAGGACCTCGCGCAGCCCGTGGTTGAGGGTGTGCGCCTTGCCCTCGCCGCCCTTCTCGCGGCGCAGGTGCACGACCCGGCCGGGGAAGCGCTCGGCACAGGCGGCCAGCACGGCGGGGGTGTCGTCGGTGCTGGCGTCGTCCACGACGTAGACGCGCAGCCGGTCCGGCGGGTAGTCCAGCCCCATCAGCCGCTCGATCGAGCTGGTGAGGACGGCGGCCTCGTTCCACGCCGGGACGAGGACCGCGACGTTGGGCAGGTACGGGCCCGTCTCGCGGTAGTGGTTGCGGACCGCGTGGAACGGGATCACGAGGAACTGCGCCAGCCCGGCGACGACCGGGATCGCGCCGGTGGCCACCAGGGCCAGCAGGAACCAGGTCAGCACGGTCTCGCCGATGCCGGCCACGTCGGTGCCGACGGCGAGGACGGTCACCGGGCACCCACCAGCCGGGTCGCCGACGCCGCGTCGGCCACCCAGGAGTAGCGGCCCACGGTGGCGGCCTCGTGGCTGTCGGTGGAGCCGACGAGGGTCACGCCGGCGGCCGCCAGGGCCAGCACGACGCGGGGCCCGGGGCAGCGCCACTTCTCGTTGACCTCGACCGTCGTGCCCGTCCGGAGGGCGGCGTCGGCGATCGCGGCGACGTGCTCGTCGAGCAGCTCGCTCTCGTGCATGCCGACCTTGGGCAGCAGCGAGAACAGGTGGGCCAGCTGACCCCGCCCGGCGCGCTCCATCGCCCGCACGGTCGCGTCGACGAGGATCGACAGCGCGTCCTGGGTGGACAGCCCGCCCGCGATCTCCTCCAGGGTGCGGCGCGGGCTCCACGGGCCGTCCGGCCCGGGGAACTGGTGGTCGGCGATGAGGATGCGGTCCACCCCACCCGGCCCGACCACGAGGTCCTCGGGCACGTCGAGGCGGCCGGAGGCGTCCAGGATCTTCGCCTCGACGCCGGTGAGCACCTCCAGCCCCTCGATCCGGGGGAGGGCGGCCACCTCGGCGAGGAAGCCCGGCACCCAGGTCGTCGTCGTCCGGACGTGGTCGACCATGCGGATGCTGGCCAGCCCCGTGTCGCGGGCGGCGACGAGGTTCTCCATCGGCGCGCTCACGGCGTCGTCGGACCAGGTGGAGTGCACGTGGTGGTCGGTGAGCAGCAGGTCGAGCTCACCCAGGGCGGCGGTCATCGGGCGGCCTCCTCGGCGACGACGTCGGACGGGGCGAGGAAGACGTCCTCGAGGTAGCGCACCACCGCGAGCTCCCGGAAGGGCACCTCGGCCGGTAGCGGGCGGCCCAGCGCCAGGTCCAGGGCGAGGGACGGCATGTCGACGCCGGCCGCGACGGTCAGCGGCATCGCGCCGGGGAAACGCGGGTTGACCTCCAGCAGGGCCGGGCGGCCCTCGGCGTCGCGGCGCAGCTGCACGTTGGCCACCCCGACCAGCCCGATGGCGCGGGCCACCCGGCGGGCGGTCTCCACCAGCTCCGGGTCGGCCACCGTGGCGCCGGCGACCGAGACCCCGGAGTCGACCCGCAGCCGGGACCGCGGCACGGCGGCGACCACGTGCCCGTCGGCGTCGGCGAGCGTGTCGACGGAGTACTCGTCGCCGGGCAGGTGGGCCTGCACGAGGGCGTCCTCGTCGCTGCCCAGGGCGGTCAGCGCGGCGGCGTCCTCGACCAGGTGCACGCCGCGGGAGCCGGCCCCCCGCCGCGGCTTGACGATCACCGGGTAGTCCCAGCTGCCCGGGTCGGTCTCGCCGAGCAGCGCGGTGCGGGGGGTCGGCAGGACCTCGGTGCAGCGCTGCGCGAGGGCGTACTTGTCCAGGCAGACCTCGAGGGTCTCGACGCTCGGTGCGGCCAGCGTGGTGCCGACGGCGTCCAGGCGCTTGCGCTCGGCGGCCAGCCGCGGCAGCTCGACGTCGACGGTGGAGAACAGCACGTCCACGCGCTCCCGCTCGCACAGGGCGACGAGGGAGTCGACGAACTCCTCGCTGAGGCCGGGGCGGACCAGGTGCCGCGCACCGGCGTCCACCAGGTACAGGCCGCTGGCGTAGCGATCCATGTCCGCAGCCAGCAGCTCGACGTCGCCGCGGCGGGCCAGTGAGCGGAGCACGGCGATGCCGGCCGGTCCGCCGGCACCGGTCACCAGGACGCGGGTGGGGGAAGAGTCAGACACCGAAGCGCTCCGGGGTGGTCGAGGTGGCGGGGGAGGACTGCTGGAAGGCCGAGTCGCTGGTGGCGCCCACGACGCCACCGGCGTCCCGGACGATCTCCAGCGGTTCGCAGTACTGGCCGCCGCTGCCGTAGCGCGACCAGTAGCGGGCGGTCGCCAGGACGAAGTCGTCCTGCAGGTAGCTGCGGATGCCGGCCTGCGAGCGGAAGCTGGCGAGCAGGTCGAGCTTCGTGCGGGTGAACCCGTCGATGGAGACGAAGCGGGACGGCCGGAAGTCGATGGTGGCCGAGGGGCTCTGGAAGCAGGCGACGGTCGGCACGGTGCGGGTCGCGACGCTCGCGGCCTGGTGCACGGCCCGGTGGTCCTGGTGCCGGTCGTTGGCCGAGTGGGTGTAGACGATGGTCGGACGGACCTCCTGCACGACCCGCTCGATGATCGACATGGTCGGGTCCATCGGGCTGATCCGGGTGTCCTCGAGGTCCTCGAGGAACAGCCGGGCGCCGATCAGCTCGGCCGCGGCCAGCGACTCGTCCTGCCGGTCGCCCGCCTCGCCGCCGCGTGCGCCGCGGGAGAGGGTCAGGATCACCACCTGGTCACCGGCGGAGCGGTGCGCGGCGAGCGTGCCGCCGACCCCGATCTCCACGTCGTCGGGGTGGGCGCCGACGGCCAGGACGGTCTGGCGCTGCGGAGCGGCGGCCCGCTTGGCCTGCGCGGCCTCCGCCAGCCGGCGGATCGTGGCGGCCAGGGTGTCCTTGGGCACCGGCTTGACGAGGAACTCGTCGGCCTGGCGGCGCAGCGCGTCCACGGCGTAGTCGACCGACGCGTGCGCGGTCATCACGGTGACCGGCAGGTCGGCGCGCAGCTGACGCAAACGGTCGAGGAACTCCAGCCCGGTCATGCCCGGCATCTCGATGTCGGTGATAGCGGCGTCGAACTCGACGCGCGACGCCAGCGCCAGGGCCTCGAGCGGGTCGGCGCACGTGGTCACGGTCATGCCGCCCCGCTGCAGCACGGTCCGCACGAAGAGTGCGGTGTCGGGGTCGTCGTCGACGACCAGGACGTGCAGAGCACCGTCCACGGTTCCGGCTCCCGTCGGTGGATTCCCCCGGCTGCCCGGGAGGGGGACGGGTGTCCCCGCGGGAGTTGACGGCCGTTTCCGCTGGTCGCATGAGCCGGGCGCCCCGTGTCTCACCCCTCCGGGTGGACCCGCCCGACCGGGCGACCGGTGCACCGCTCAAGCCGCGCCGCCGCCGTGCCGATCACCCGGTCAGGTGACCGGAGGACCACCCTCCGCACCCTCAGCGAGCAGTGAGGAGGAGGCGTCGTGGCGGATCAGTCCGTGCTCGTGGTCGAGGACACCCAGGAGATCCGCGAGCTGGTGACCACGGTGCTCGAGCGGGCCGGGTTCGCCGTGCGCGCCGTGGGCACCGGTGCCGAGGCCATCGCGGAGGTGCGGCGGGAGCCGCCGGACCTCATCGTCCTCGATCTCGGGCTCCCGGACGCCGACGGCACCGAGGTGTGCCGGCAGATCCGTGCCGAGACGCCCTGCTACGTCCTCATGCTGACCGCCCGCGCCGAGGAGGTCGACCTGCTCATCGGGCTGGCCGTCGGCGCCGACGGGTACATGGCCAAGCCGTTCTCCCCGCGTGAGCTCGTGGCGCGTGTGCAGGCGATGCTCCGCTTCCCGCGGACCGCGCCGCAGCCGGCCGCCGAGCCGGCCCCCGCGGCGGAGTCGGTGCGCCGGCTCGCCGAGCTGGAGGTCGACGAGGACAGCCGGGAGGTCCGGGTCGACGGCGACGTCGTCGACCTGACCCGCACCGAGTTCGACCTGCTCGCCGCGCTGGCGTCGCGCCCGGGCCGGGTGCTGCAGCGGGAGACGCTGCTGCGCGAGGTCTGGCACACCGACTGGGAGGGCAACCTGCGCCTGGTCGAGGCGCACATGTCGAACCTGCGCCGCAAGCTCGTGGCCGCCGGCCTGAACTCGCCGGAGATCAAGACCGTCCGCGGCGTCGGCTACCGCCTCGTCGCCGCATAGCCGTCGTCTCGAGGCATAGGAAGCTATCCACCCGCATCGGGGGCGCGAACCACCGGTAGAGCTTCCTATGCCTGGCCGGGCCGGACTAGACGCCGACGAGCTCCTGGAGCCGGGCGACCCGGGAGTGGGCGAGCACGCCACGGCGGGCATCGGCGGCGATCTCCCGGCAGAGGGAGGCGACCTCCGGGTGGCCCAGCTGGCCGCTCGTGCCGGCCAGGGTGTGCGCGGCGAACGCGACCGCGGTGGCGTCACCGGCGCGGGTGTGCAGGTCGATGGCCGACAGCCGGGTGGGCAGCGCATCGGCGTACATGCCCTGGAGCCGGGTCATCAGCTCGGCGTCCACCAGCTCGGCATCGCTGGGACCGCCCGTGTCCCCGGCCTGCGCCGCGACCGTGGTCCGGCCGCGGAGGAAGTCCAGGAGCGACCGCGCCGTCACCGGCTGGGCGAGGGTGACCAGTGCGCCGGCGGTGGCCGCCTCCGCGCGGTCCTCGGCGGTCGGGTCCGCGGTGACGACCACGAAGCGGGCGCGGGACCCGTTGCGCCGGATCCGGCGGAGCATCGCGGCACCCGAGCCGCCCGGCATCGCCAGGTCGGTCACGACCAGGTCGACGTCGGTGACCAGGGCGTGCCGGACGGCGTCCTCGGGGCCGGCGGCGTGCTGCACGTGCCAGCCACCGAGGCAGAGCAGGTCCGCGACCTGGTCGCGGACGGCGGCGTCGGCGTGGACGACGAGGGCGGTCAGCACGTCAGCACCGCCGAGCGGGGCGTCTCCGCGGTCCAGCCGTAGCTGGTGAGGGTGATGACCGAGATGCGGGGCTGGTAGTCCAGGTAGGCGCGGTCCACCCGGGCGCTCACGGTCCGGTTCGTCGCGCTCGTCTCGGCCATGACGAGCGACTGGCCGTTGTTCAGGTGGGCCATGACGCGGTAGCCGACGACCCCGCTGGGCGTCGTGCTCGCCGGCCAGCTGATCGTGGCCTCGTACCAGTAGCTGTAGGTGGGGACCCACATCCCGTACCAGGTCCAGGAGCCTCCGCTGACGGTGCGGGTGCACCGGTCGTCGATGGTGACGGTGGCCGGCGCGGTCACGGTGGTGGTCGAGACCGTCGTCGAGACGGTGGCGCTGTCGGCATAGGTGGCCGAGGCGGGGATCGCGGCTCCCACGGCGAGGGCGAGGGCGAGGCCGGTGACGGCCAGGGTGCGGCGGACGGCGTTCATGCCCGGTCCTCCTCGATCGCGGGGGTGGGGCGCCAGATGGCCAGGAGCAGCCAGCCGGCGAGCAGCGCGGGAGCCCCGTAGAGCAGCACCTGGCTGATCACCGGAGTGCGCAGCAGCTGGACCACGTGACCGAACTCCGGGATCACGGCGCGCACCTGGTAGACGGTGTCGCCGGTGAGACCGGCCGTCCACGGGTCGATCGCCTCGTTGGCGTCGCCCTTGGTCTGCACGATGACGCCGCCGTCGGCGGCCCGGTCGACCGAGACGACGCGGTGGGTGACGAGGCTGTGGTCGCCCACCGGCATGTGGTACGTGATCACCATGCCCTCGGTGAGGTCGGTGACGTCGATCGGGGTGGCGACGGTGATGTCGCCCGGCTCGATCTCCGGCGCCATGCTCGCGGTCAGCATGGTCATCGTGCGGTAGCCGAGCACGTGCGGTCCGACGGCCAGGACGGCGAAGGCCAGGACGGCGACCCCCATGACTCCGCGGACCAGCCACGGGGCCGTGCGGCCCACGATGCGGCGGGCCCGGGCGGCCGGGTGGCCGGCCGTGGAGCGCTCGTCCTCGCTCGGGGGCAGCTGGGGAGCTGCCCCCGCGGCGCGGACGGGGAGGACGGTGGTCATGGCGTGATCTCCGGGAGGTCGTCGGACGGGGCTCAGCGGGCGGTGCCGGTGCGCTGCGTGCCGGTGAAGGTCAGCGTCAGGGCGGCGGTCTTGCCCTGGAACGTGTTGTCGGCGGCGGTCGGCAGGCCGATGGAGAAGGCGAGGAAGTCCGAGCCGCCGACGTTCAGCGAGTTCACCGCGCCGAGGTCGATGGGGGCGAGCACGGCACCCGAGCCGAGGATCTTCTCGCCGCTGGCGCAGGTGTAGGTCCGCGCCGCAGGGGTGCCCCCCTCGGTCCAGGCCACGGCGCAGGACCGCAGGGACAGCTGCAGCCCCCGGGTGGCGTCGCTGGTGAGGACGCTCGATGCGGCGGCGGTGGCGCTTAGGTTGACCGCGGCCAGGCCGGTGTCCCCGTCGTTGACCAGCGTCACCGGGCGGGTGAGCGTGTCGCCGGGGACGAAGCCGGCGGTGGTCACCGGGATGGTGACGGGCTTGGCGAGA
Source organism: Blastococcus sp. SYSU DS0552 (assembly GCF_054050815.1). Classification (NCBI taxonomy): domain Bacteria; kingdom Bacillati; phylum Actinomycetota; class Actinomycetes; order Geodermatophilales; family Geodermatophilaceae; genus Blastococcus; species Blastococcus sp. SYSU DS0552. Next base: position 86,750 of record NZ_JBJHAB010000007.1, on the reverse strand, counting down.
TCGATGGAGACGCTGCCCGAGCTGATGGTCGTGTCGACCGAGGTGGAGTCGGTGAAGCTGCCGAACGTCCCCAGGCCGGCCACGGCGGCGGCCGCGCCGATCACGCCGAGCGAGCCGACGACCTTGCGGGCGGTGGAGCCGGTGGCGGTGGTGGCGGTCTTGGTGCTCATGTCCCTGCTTCTCCTGTGTCCGTGTGACCGCCGGCGTTCCGGCGACAACCAGGACTCTGGACGGCGAACCGCAGGCCACCCGCCAGCGATCCGCAAGGAAGCCGCAAGAAGCGACGGGCACTCCTGCCTGCCCCTCGGCGGCCGCGGACGGGGCAGGCCGTACGCACCGCGCCCCCCGTCCCGGGGAGGAACGGGGGGCGCGGTGGGGCAGGCTCCGTCAGCCCGCGGGAGTCGCCGGCAGGGTCATGGTGAAGGTGGTGCCGACGCCCTCGGTGCTCACCAGGTCCAGCGTGCCGCCGTGCGCGGTGGTGATGGCCTTGGTGATCGTGAGCCCCAGCCCCACCCCGGGAACGGCGTTGCGCTGGGCGGTCGAGGAGCGGAAGAACCGGGTGAACAGCTGGCCCTGCTCACCGGCGGGGATCCCCATGCCGGTGTCGCTGACCGACAGCTGCGCGACCGGCTCCGCGCCGGGCGCCGGATGTGCACGGACCTCGCCGTCGGCAGAGCGCCACATCGACCGGAGGACGAGCCGCACCTCACCGCCGGCTGGCGTGAACTTCACGGCGTTGGAGACCAGGTTGTCGCACGCCTGCCCGAGCCGGACGGCGTCACCGGAGACCACCATCCCCTCCCCGGGGACGTCGACGACGATCCGCACGCCGGCGTTGCCGGCGGCGACCCGGGCCGTCTCCTCGGCGGCCCGGACCACGCCGGCCAGGTCGACGTCGGCGGGCTGCAGGGTGAACCGGCCGCTCTCCACCTGCGCGGTGAAGAGCAGGTCCCCGACCAGTCGCAGCAGCCGCTGGGCGTTGCGCTCCACGGTGGACAGGTACTGCCGCTGCTCGTCGGTGAGGGGTGAGTCCTCGTCGTCCATGACGAGCTCGAGGTAGCCGAGGATCGAGCTCAGCGGCGTGCGGAGCTCGTGGCTGATCAGGCTGACGAACTGGTCCTTCATCCGCTCGGTGGCGCGCGCCTCGGTCATGTCGGTGCCGACGAAGTTCCAGCCGGCGTGCACCCCGCGGTCGTCCGAGCGCGGGGTGATGGCGACCGACACGGTGCGGTGGCTGCCGTCGGCGGCGACGTAGGTCCAGTCGCGGACGTCGCTGCCGTGCTCCCGGGCGACGCGCACCAGGGCCTCGAGCCCGGTGCCGCAGCCGCCGTCCGCCGCTGCGGCGTCGAGCTCCGCCGGCAGGTGGAAGTCGAGGATCGACCGGGTGCGGACCACGTCGGGGCGCGGCACGCCGAGCATCTTCTCGGCGCCGGGATTCCACACGCGGATGGTGCCGTCGCGGTCCGTGCCGATGATCGACTGCTCGGTGACCGCGTCGATCACGCTGGTCATCGTCTGGGCACGGGCGGCGAGGATGCGCGAGGCGGTGTCGAGTTCGTCCGCGCGGCTGCGCACCTGCGTCAGCAGCGCCGCCTGCTCCTGCTGCAGCCGTGCGATGTGCCGCGCCTGGGCGGCCGCGCGGCGGGTGCTCTCGTTGACCGCGAGGCTGCCGACGGCGACCGCCAGCGGGCCGACCAACAGCGCGCCGGGCAGGTCGTCGGCGCCGCCGAGCGGACCCACGAGCGAGGGCCCGGCCAGCACGGCCGTGGTCCCGGCCACCGCGAGCAGCACTCCCCGGCGGTCGGCGTGCGTGGCGAGCGCCCAGAGCGGGCCGAGCAGGAGGACGAGGGTCGTGGCCGACGCGGTGCCGGCGTACAGGAGGCCCGCGGCGGCCAGCTGCGCGACCGGTACGGCGAACGAGCCGGGCAGGGAACGCGACCGGGAGAACCAGGCGACGCCCGTGGCGGCGACGGCGACGGCGAGGCCGGCGTGCACGAGGGCCTGGTGGACGACCGGGACGTCACCGGTCAGCAGCAGCAGGGCGACCGCGGTGAGCAGGACGGTGCACGGCAGCGGCCCGCGGACGGCGGCCTGCCAGGCGGACGCCTGGGTGAGCCGGCGGGTCCACGGCGGGGGGTTGTCCCGTGGCCGGTCGAGGACGGCGAGGGTCATGCCACCGGCTCCCGCGTGGTCAGCGCCCGCACCTGGTGCACGAGACCGGCCACGCTGAACGGCTTCGCCAGGTACGCGTCCGCCCCGGCGGCCAGGCCACGGGCCACCTCGTCCGGGGAGGCGCCGGCGGACAGCAGCAGGATCCGGGTGCCGGCGGTGGCGGGGTCTTCGCGCAGCGCCGCGCAGATCTCCAGACCGGTCACGCCCGGCATGGAGACGTCCAGGACGGCCAGGTCGGGCAGCTCGGCCCGTGCTGCGGCGAGGGCGACCGCGCCGTCGGGCGCCGAGACGACCACCTGGCAGCCGGCCTTGCGCACGGCCAGGCACACCAGGCCGCGGATGTCGTCCTCGTCGTCGGCCACGAGCACCCGGACGGTGCCGCCCGGGGCCGGCCCGGCGGGGCCGCCGCCGGGGGAGTGCAGGGCCGGGTCCACGGGAGCTCCCGTCGGTCGTGGTCCCGCCCCGCGGGTGCGGTGGGACCGGTGGCGTCGTCCTGAGGAGGAACGGCGCCCCGACGGAAGGCCTGCAGCGCGGGCCCCGGCGGCTCACCCCTTGGGGTGGCGGTCCGGACAGCACTGCGCCCCGCCGGGAGGACCCGGCGGGGCGCAGGCGAACGGAGCGGGCCGGTGGGCCCGCGGGGTGTCAGGAGCCGGACTGGCTCTGCACCGACTGCTTGGACTGCTGGGCCTGGCCCTGCACCGACTGCTTGGACTGCTCGGCCTGGCCCTGCACCGACTGCTTGGACTGCTGGGCCTGCCCCTGCACGTCCTGGGCTGCCGACTGGCCCTCCTGCTTGACGGTCCCGGCCGCGTCCTGGGCGGTGGACTTGACCTCCTCCATCGCGTGCTGGGCGGCCGGCTTGAGCTGCTCGCCCATCTCCTGCGCGGCATCCTTCGCCGGCTGGAGCAGCGCGTCCTTGTTCTCGCGCAGCGTGGACTCGGCCTGCTGGGCCAGCTGCTGCTCCTTCTGCGAGGCAGGGAGCAGGCTGGAGATCAGCCAGCCGGTACCGAAGGCGATGAGCCCGGCGGCGAGCGGGTTGCCCTGTGCCTGGCGCGCGATCGTGTCCGGTGCCTGCTGGACGGCGCCGACCGCGGACGAGGCCGCGTTCTGCACGCTGTCGGCCGCGTTCGAGGCCGCGCCCTGGACCGAGCCCGCCGCGTTGTGCGCCGCGCCCTGCACGGAGCCCGCCGCGTCGGAGGCCCGGTGCTGGGCCGCCGAGGTGGTGTCCTGGGCGGAACCCATGACCTTCTCCTTGAGGGTGGTCATGCGGCCCTTGGCCGCGGTCACCCGCCGGTCCATGACGCGGGACGGGTTGACCTTCTCGTTGAGGGCGTCGACGTCGTAGCTGAGCTCGCGCCGGGTGTCCTCGATCTGCCGCCGGATGACGTCCGGGTCACTGCTGGTCATTGGTATCGGCTCCTGCCGTTCAAGAGACCTCAGCGGTCTGGTGGTCAGTTGGGCTTGAGGGCACCGGGCACCTGCTGCAGGGTGTCCACGGTCCGTTCGGGCTTCGGGTGGACCTGCTCGAACTTCTTGCGGCCCATCACGTACGCGACGGCCCCGACGGCGCCCCAGAGGACGGCCACGATGAGGGCGGCCAGCCCGGCGTCCATCACGTTCTCCAACGCCCACCACAGGGCGAAGGACAGGAACATCAGCACCATGTAGCCGGCGAAGCCGGCGGCGCCGAACATGCCGGCACCCTGCCCGGCCTTCTTGGCCTCGCTCTTCAGCTCGACCTTGGCCAGCTCGAGCTCCTGGCGCATCAGGGTGGAGAGGTCCTTGGTGACCTCCCCGATGAGCGCGCCGACCGAGACGCCTTCGACGTCGGGGTGACCGGAGTCGGTGGTGGGGGTGCCCATGGCGCCGCTGTGCTGCTGGCCCTGGGAGTAGTCCGCCGCGTAGTTCTGCGGCGTCGGCTCCGCATAGCCCTGCGACCCGGCGGGGGTGGCCCCGGAGTAGGGGGTGCTCATGTCAGCGCACCTCACCGGGCCGGCGGGACGGGTCGTCCCAGCCAGCGGGCGTCGCCGGGGGCACCATGCTGCCGGCGGGCGGCACCGTGCCGTACGGCGGCGGCGGGAGCGGGGCGCCGGTGCCGGTCCCCGCGCCGGTGGTGGCGCTGGAGTAGTCCGAGTACGTCGGCGCGGGGTCGACGTAGTTCGTCGGCGTGCTGCGGTGACCGTTGCCCGACCCGGAATCGCTGTGCGCGGCCTTGGCCCCGCTGGTCACCCGACCGGCGACGATCCCGGCAGCCGCGGCGCCGAGCAGGAACAGGCCCGGCTTGCGGCGGGCGAAGCTGCGCACCTCGTCGAGGAGCTGCGCCGGCTCGCGGTTCTGCAGCTTGTCGGCGAAGCCCTCGACGACGCCGGAGGCCTGGTGCAGCAGGTCGCGCGCCGGACCGGGGGCGCCGTCGCTCGTGCCGTCGGCGAGGCCCCGCAGCTCCTGCGCGAGGGAGGACAGGCCGGTCGCGGCCTTCTGCTGCTGGCTGATGGCCTGTTCCTTGAGCTGGGTGCGCCCCTGCTCGATGAGGTCCATGGCCTGGCGCTGGGTCTCGTTCGCCACGTTCATGGCCTGGTCGGCGGCGGTCGAGGCGACCTGGCTGCCGGCCTGGGCCGCGGTCTGCCCGACGTTGCGGGCCTCGTCCTTGGCGACGTCCTTGGTCTGCTGGGCCTCGTGCTTGGCGACGTTCTTGGCGTTCTGTGCCTCGTGCTTGGCTGCGTCCTTGGTCGACGAGCTCTCGGTCGTGGTGCCCGTCGTGGTGCCCGTCGTCGCGCCGCTGGTCGGCGGAACCGGTGGCGGGAACGGGGCATCGATGGAGTGAGTCATCGGTCCTCCTCGGCATGCTTGCTGGTCGGTGGGAGCGCTACCCCGACGCCGTTGCGGCACACATCCGGGCGCTGCACGGGCCCGGGGTGCCGCGACGACGTCGGCTCGGCGCCCTGGTGGGGCGGGAAGAGCTGACCGAAGTCCACCCGGCGCATCCGTGCGTCTCGGGGCGGGATCGGGGGTGGCAGGGGCTGGCCAGCGTCGTCGCTGCGCCATCCGCCTGCCGCTCGTGAAGAGCGCCGTTCCGCGCAACGGGTGTGGTACCCCTGGTGCGGGGTGGGCGAAACCGCCGATCAGCGACGCCAGGGGAACTGCGGCGCCCGTCGCTCGGCGAAGGCCCGTACGCCCTCGGCCAGCTCCCCGGCGGCGATCGTCTCGCGGTACCGCGCCGCGGCGAGCGTCTCGCCGTCCCCGCCGTCGGCCAGCGCGGCCACGGTCTCCTTGGTGGCGCGCTGGGTCAGTGCGGAGCGGGACGCCAGCACCCCGGCGAACCGGTGCGCCTCGGCAGCCAGGTCCTCGGCGTCGACGAGCCGGTCGACCAGCCCGGTGCGCAGGGCGGTGGGGGCGTCGATCAGCTCGCCGCTGTACAGCAGGTACTTCGTCGTCGCCGGCCCCACCAGGTCCACCAGGGCCTTGGTGGAGGAGGGCGTGTAGACGATGCCGACCTTGGCGGGGGTGACCCCGAAGACCGCCGTCGGGTCGGCGAAGCGGAGATCGCAGCAGGTGGCGAGCTCCACTCCGCCCCCGATGCAGTGCCCGCGCACGACCGCGACGGTGGGTTTGGGGAAGGTGCGCAGCGCCGCCTGCGCGGCGAGGTTGTGCCGCCGGACGTCGGCCATCGGGTCCGCGGGGTCGTCGCCGCCGAGCAGATCGGAGATGTCGGCGCCCGCGCAGAAGCTGGGGCCCGCGCCGGTGACCAGCAGCACCCGGACCCCGGGGTCGTCGGCGAGCGGGGCCAGCACGGCGGGCAGCGCCGCCCACATCCCCACGGTCATCGCGTTGCGCTTCTGCGGCCGGTCGATGGTGAGGACGGCGACGGAGCCGTCCCGGGTCACGCGGAGGTGGTCGGTCATTCCTCAGCCCAGGTCGTCGGTGGCGAAGGTGTCGCAGCGGCTGGGGTCACCGGTCTCGTACCCGGTGCGGAACCAGCGCTGCCGCTGGCCGACGACACGGTGCCATCGGGGCCCGGGCACCCGCGACCCGGGTCGGCGGGCAGCCGCGCCGCGGCGCCCCTAGATTCGGGAGCATGCCGCTGGAGGGTGAGTACGAACCGAGTCCGCAGCAGTGGGTGCGCGAGCAGGTCGAGCGCTACGAGGCGACCGGGGGGCGGGAGGCGAACACGCTCCTGGACACCGGGCTGCCGGTGGTCATCTTCAGCACCCGCGGCGCGAAGAGCGGCAAGGTGCGCAAGCAGCCGCTGATGCGCGTGGAGCACGACGGGGTGTACGCGATGGTGGGCTCGCAGGGCGGGGCGCCGACCGATCCCGCGTGGGTCGCCAATCTGCGGGCGCACCCCGACCAGGTCACCGTGCAGGACGGCCCCGAGCCGTGGGACGGCGTCGCCCGGGAGATCTCCGGTGCGGAGCGGGACGAGTGGTGGGAGCGGGCCGTGGCGGCCTACCCGCCCTACGCCGAGTACCAGCAGAAGACCGACCGGCAGATCCCCGTGTTCCTCGTCGAGCGCCGCTGAGGAGCAGCGGGGCGGCGCCCGTCAGGGCCAGGCGTCCGCGAGCCGGGTGATGGCTGCCTGGACGTCGGCGTCCCAGGCGGTGAACGGCTCGGCCTCGACGGTGCGCGCGGTGCCCCGGCCGGTGAGCCGCCAGGTGCCGGCGATCCGGCCGTCGACGACCACGGTCGGGCGGAAGACGCCGTTGCGCCCGGGCACGATGCGCTGGGCGTCGGCCGGGTCCAGGACGGCGCCGCGGTCGGCGTAGCCGAGCACGAACTCGTCGAAGCCGGGCAGCAGCAGCGGTGCCCGGGCGGCCTCCCGGTGCGCCGCGCAGCGGTCGAGGGTGTCCGGGTCGAGGAAGTGCTCGGTCCCGTCCACCTCGATGCGCGCCAGCCGGTCGCGGACCGCGTCGAGCCCGGTGCGGACGTCACGCACCGTCGTCCCCGCCCAGCGGACCAGGTCGTGCACCGTGGCCGGGCCGTGGCCGAGGAAGTACCGCAGCACCAGCTCCGCGAGCGCCTCGTCGCGGGCGGGCCGACGCGGTGTGCGCACCCACTCGTCCAGCAGCACGAACGCCTGCTCGCCGCCCTCGGTCGGCCCCAGGCAGAGAGTGCCGGTCTGGGCGAGGAACCACAGCAGGTGGTAGCCGCGCTGGCCGGTGGTGGGCACGCCGCCCTCGTCCAGCACCCCCAGCAGGGCGCGGCGGGAGAGCCGCCGGCCACCCGAGAGGGCCGCCCGAGCGAGGTCCCGGGCGCGCTCGGCATCGGCATCGGTCAGGCCCAGGGCCGCCCGCCGGCCGGCCAGCCCGGCCAGCGCCCGGGGGCCCAGCAGCTCGAGCAGCCACGGCAGGTCCTCCCCGGGCACCAGGTGCAGCGTGCCGCGCATCGGCCAGGACCGGACGACGGCCCCGCTGTCGAGCGCCCGCAGCACGTCGTCCCGGCTCCGGCTGCGGGTGCGCAGGGCCACCGACGTCACCGCACCCGGGAAGTCCTGCCCCTGCACCGCCACCAGCCGGCGGACGGCCGCGGCGGCGTCCTCCGCCGGCGGCCCGGCGAGCCGCTGCGCGACCAGCCGCAGCAGGGCCACGTCGTGCGGGGTCGTCATGGGCACACCCTCGCAGAGGGGTACGACGGCTCCCGGGCTCAGCGCCGGCGCTCGACGACCTCGACCGGAGGCGTCGCGGCGTGCCAGGCGCGGGACCGCTCGCTGGCCTGGTCGCCCTCGTCGCCGTGCAGCCGGTCGGTGATGTCGTCGAGGATCGCCTGCCGCCCGTAGAGCACCACGACGTCGCCCGTGCGCAGCCGGAGGTCCTCGCTGGGCGCGCCCATCCACGTGCCGTCGTCCCGCTCGACGCCGAGCACGGCGACCCCTTCCTCGGGCAGGCGGAGCCGGCCCAGCGGCCGGGAGGAGATCCAGTCGTCGTCCTTGACCGGCAGCGAGACGACCCGCCACTGGCCCCGCAGGTGCAGCAGCGCGGCGTAGTCGCGGAGGTCGAGGTCGGCGACCCGCCGCAGCACCCGCTCGATCACCCGCCGCAGCACGCGGTCGACGCGCTCGTTGCGCGAGAGCCACAGCAGCGCGGTCATCGAGCCGACGATGGCGACCGTCCGGCGCACCCCGCCCACGGTGGAGTCCACGCCCGCGTACGTGAGGATCAGCGTGCCCAGCACCGACACGGCGCCGGCGCCGCTGACCAGCATCAGCACCATCACGATCCGCCGGCGCACCGGGTGGGAGACCACGGCCTCGGCCTCCGACGTCGTGAAGCCCGTCCCGGTGAAGGCGGAGCGGGCCTGGAAGCGGGCGTGCTGCAACGACATGCCGGTCATGGTCAGCGCGACCGTGGCGACCCGGGTGACGAGCAGGCCCAGCGTGACGATGACGACCAGGGAGACGACGGCGGCCACGCACCACCTCTACCCCGTCCGGGCGCGGGCAGCGACTCCGGCTGCGAGACTGCCGGCGTGCGGGCGGAGGACTGGGACCGGCGCTACGCCGAGCACGCCCAGTGGTCGGCCGAGCCGAACTCGCTGGTGGCGGAGCTGCTCGGTGACCTACCACCCGGTCCCGCGGTCGACCTCGCCGCCGGGGAGGGGCGGCACGCCCTCTGGCTGGCCGCCCGGGGGTGGGCGGTGACCGCGGTCGACTTCTCCGCCGTCGGCCTCGCCCGCGGCCGGGGAAGCCCCGGCGCCGAGCGGGTCCGCTGGGTCACCGCCGACGTGCTGACCTGGTCGGCGCCGCCGGGATCGCTGGACCTGGTGCTGGTCGCCTACCTCCACCTGCCCGAGGAGGAGATGACCGCGCTGCTCACCCGGGCCGTCGGCTGGCTGCGGCCCGGTGGCCGGCTACTGCTCCTCGGGCACGACGTGGAGAACCTCACCGCGGGTGTCGGCGGGCCGCAGGAGCCGGCGATCCTGCACAGCATCGACCGCCTCGCGCCGGTCGCGCGCCTCCTCGACGTCGACCGGCTGGAGCAGGTCCGCCGGGCCACCCCGCACGGCACCGCCCTCGACACCCTGCTGTGGGGACGGCGACCGGTTCGGTCTCCCGACGGCCGGTAGCGTCGGCCGGTGTGATGGGGATGGGTGGCGCCGGCGGGCGTGACGCGGAGCGGCGCCGGCGACTGGTCGCCGCGCTGGTGGTCCTGGCGATGCTGCTCGCCGCCGGTGCGACGGTGCTCTCGATCGTGGTGGGCTGACCGCGGGTCCTTGGACCCTGGTGCCGGCCGCCGCGGAACGGAACCGTATGGAACCGCCGCGTCCGCTCCGGCCCGGCACCGCCCCGGAACGAAGGACCGCCGATGACCCAGGTCGTCCCGCCGAGCTCCTCCGGCCCCGCCGCCGACGAACCCACCGGTGCGGGAGGGCTGCCCACCGGCGGTGAAGCGTTCCCCCGGGACGCCGGCGCCCTCCCGGGCGACGAGGCCGTCAGCGCGGCGGTCAGCCGGCTCAGCGGGGAGTTCTCCGGCCGGGTCGGGCGACGGGTGGTCGTGCGGATCGTCCGGGACTGCCGGCGCGAGCTCGGCGGGTCACCGGTGGGCGCGCTGCCCGAGCTGGTCGAGCGGCTGGCGCGCTACCGCCTGGACCGGCACATCGGCTGACCCCCGGGAACCCGGTTGCCCGGCGGGGCAGGATGACGGCGTGGGCTACGTCGACGTGACCGGGATCCGGCACACCCTCTCCGACGGGCGGGTGCTGCTGGACGACGTCTCCTTCCGCGTCGGCGAGGGTGCGCGCGCGGCGCTCGTGGGGGAGAACGGTGCGGGGAAGACGACGCTGCTGCGGATCATCGCCGGGGACCTGACGCCGGAGGCGGGCTCGGTCGCCCGCACCGGCGGACTCGGGGTGATGCGCCAGTTCATCGGGGCGGTGCGGGACGGCACGACCGTCCAGCGGTTCCTCGTGGATCTGTCGCCCCCCGCGGTGCGGGCCGCCTGGGACGCGGTGGAGGCCGCCGAGCTGACGCTCATGGAGACCGACGACGAGCGGTCGCAGATGGCCTACGCCGACGCGCTGGCGCAGTGGGGCGATGCCGGCGGCTACGACGCCGAGGTCACCTGGGACACGGTGACCGTCGCGGCGCTGGGTGTGCCCTACGAACGCTGCAAGTACCGCGAACTGGCCTCGCTGTCGGGCGGGGAGCAGAAGCGGCTGGCGTTGGAGGCGCTGCTGCGCGGGCCCGACCAGGTGCTGCTGCTCGACGAGCCGGACAACTACCTCGACGTCCCGGGCAAGCGGTGGCTGGAGCAACGCCTGCTCGAGACCCGCAAGACCGTGCTCTTCGTCAGCCACGACCGGGAGCTGCTGGCCCGCGTCGCCGACCGGGTGGTGACCGTCGAGGGCGGGACGGCCTGGGTGCACGGTGGTGGCTTCGCCTCCTACCCGGAGGCGCGCACCGCCCGCCACGAGCGGCTGGCCGAGGTGCGGCGGCGGTGGGACGAGGAGCACCAGCGGCTGATCGACCTGGTGCGCACGCTCCAGCAGCAGGCCGCCAACTCACCCGACATGGCCAACCGGTACCACGCGATGCAGACTCGGCTGGCGAAGTTCGAGGCGGCCGGGCCGCCGCCGGACCGCCCGCCGGAGCAGAAGGTGGCCATGCGCCTGCGCGGTGGCCGGACCGGGGTGCGCGCGGTCGTCGCCGAGCAGCTGGAGCTGACCGGCCTGATGCAGCCGTTCGACCTCGAGGTCTGGTACGGCGACCGGGTCGGCGTCCTCGGTGCCAACGGTGCGGGCAAGTCGCACTTCCTGCGGCTGCTCGCCGGCCAGGAGGTCGCGCACACCGGGGAGTGGCGGCTCGGGGCGCGCGTCGTCCCCGGCTTCTTCGCCCAGACCCACGCGCACCCGGAGTGGCAGGACCGGACCCCGGTCGACCTGCTCTGGCACGGCGAGCCGGGCCGGCCGGGCGTCGACCGCGGTCGGGCGATGGCCGTGCTGCGGCGCTACGGGCTCACCGACGCCGCCGACCGGCCCTTCCGCACCATGTCGGGCGGTCAGCAGGCGCGCTTCCAGATCCTCGTGCTGGAGCTGTCCGGTGCGACCCTGCTGCTGCTCGACGAGCCGACGGACAACCTCGACGTGCTCTCCGCGGAGGCGCTGGAGGAGGCGCTCGCGGCCTTCGACGGCACGGTGCTCGCCGTCACCCACGACCGCTGGTTCGCCCGCTCCTTCGACCGCTTCCTGGTCTTCGGCGCCGACGGCCGGGTCTACGAGTCCGCCGAGCCGGTCTTCGACGAGACGCGGGTCGCCCGCGCCCGCTGATCAGCCGAAGGCCTTGCCCTCGCCGCGGTAGGTGGGCAGCGCGTCGACGACGGTGTCGCCCGCGACCGCGTGCAGGGCGCCGACGTGCTCGCAGACCTCTCCGGCCTTGGCGTGGCGGAACCACACCCGGTCACCGATGCGCAGACCCGCGGTGCCCGGTCCGCGCAGCGGCGTCTGCACCTCGCCGGCCCCCTCGCCGGGCAACCGGCGCAGCCCGGCCGGGAAGGTCGGCACCGGCAGCCGGTCGGCCCCCGGCGGCCCCGAGGCGATCCAGCCGCCACCGGCCACGGTCACCACACCGGGCGCCGGGACGCGCGTCACGGGGACGGCGAAGAAGGCGGCCGGGTGCCCCGTGAATGCGCGGTAGCCGTCGAACAGGGTGGGGGAGTAGAGGCCCGAGCCCGCAGCCACCTCGGTCACGGCCGGTTCGGCGGCGGTCCGCTCCAGGCTCCCGGTGCCGCCGCCGTTGACGAACCGCAGGTGCGCGACCGCGGAGACGGCGGCCACGACCGCGGCGCGCCGGGCGGCGAGCTCCCGGGCGGAGAGCGCCTGCAGCCCGCGTACCGCGAGCCCACGCAGGGGCCGGCCGGCGGGCGCGTCCTGCAGGCCGGCGATCTGCGCCTCGTACGCCATGAGGCCCACCAGCTCGACGCCGCGCCGGGCGAGCACCGCGCGGGCCAGGGCGACGGCGTCCTCGGCGGTGTGCACCGGTGACCGCCGGACGCCCACGTGCACCCGGCCACCGGCGGCGCGCAGCGAGGCGTCGACGTCGAGGCAGACCCGCAGCACCGGCCCTCCTGGCGGGGCCACCGCGTCGATGAGCTCCAGGTGCTCGACGGAGTCGACCATCAGCGTCACCCGGCCGGCCGCCTGCTCGTCCCCGGCGAGCTGCCGGAGCGCGACGGCGTCGACCGACGGGTAGCCGACGACGACGTCGGTGCTGACCGGCTCCTCGCCACCGGCCAGCCAGAGCGCCTCGCGCAGCGTGTAGGCGAGGACGCCGGAGAAACCCGGCCGGGCCAGCACCCGGCGCAGCACGCCGCGGCAGCGCACGGACTTGCTGGCCACGCGGATCGGCTTGCCGGCGGCACGGGCTACCAGGTCCGCCGCGTTCGCGTCCAGCGCGGCGAGATCCAGCACGGCGAACGGTGGGTCGAGCCCCGCCGTGGCGCGGTCGAGGGCCGCGTGCCGTGCGGCGGGTGGGTCCGCGATCATGACGCCGCAGCGTGCCCCGCGCGGTCGGCCGGGGGCAAGAGCCCCGGAGCGGTTGACCGGCCGGTGCCGCACCCGCCAGAGTCCCCGCTCGACGGAGGGAGACCGGGTGAGCGAGCCGCTGGACCGGCCGCACGACCGCACGCGCTGGCGCAACTGGGCGGGCAACCAGCGTGCCCAGGTGACCGCGGTGCACCCGGGCTCCGCGGACGAGGTCGCGCAGCTGCTGACGACGGCGGCCGCCGCCGGCCGACGTGTCCGTCCGATCGGCAGCGGCCACTCCTTCTCCGGCATCGGGCTGCCCGAGGACGTCCAGCTCGTGTGCGACCGGCTGACCGGCGTCCGCGCCGTCACCGGGGACGGCCTGGTCACCGTGGGCGCCGGGACGACGCTGCACCGGCTGGGCGTCGAGCTGCTGCGCCGGGGGTGGGCGCTCACCAACCTCGGTGACATCGACCGGCAGACGGTCGCGGGCGCCCTGGCCACCGGGACGCACGGCACCGGGGCCCGGTTCGGCGGGCTCGCCACGCAGGTCCGCGCGCTGGAGCTCGTGCTGCCCTCCGGTGAGGTGCTCGTCTGCGACGCGCAGCGGAACCCGGAGGTGTTCTCCGCTGCCCGCGTGGGCCTGGGCGCGCTGGGGGTGGTGACGGCGGTGACGCTGCAGGCGGAGCCGGCGTTCGCGCTCCGGGCGGTGGAGGGACCGGGCACCCTCACCGCTGCCCTGGAGGGCTTCGACGAGCTGATGACCGCCACCGACCACGTCGAGTTCTACTGGTTCCCCCACACCGACGCGACACTGGTGAAGCGCCACACCCGCGTCCCGCTGGCCGACGGCCTGGCGCCGCTCCCGCGCTGGCGGGCGGTCTGGGACGACGAGGTGATCGCCAACGCGGCGTTCGCCGGGGTGGTGGCGGCGGGTCGCCGGGTGCCGTCGCTGGTGCCCTCGCTGGCGCGGGTGTCGGCGCGGGCCCTGGGCCCGCGCGCGTGGACCGACCACTCCCACCGCGTCTTCGTCAGCCGGCGGCGGGTGCGTTTCCTGGAGATGGAGTACGCCGTCCCCCGGGCCGACGCACCGGCGGTGCTGGCCGAGCTGCGGCGGGTGCACGAGGCCGGCGACTGGCGCGCGGCCTTCCCCGTCGAGGTGCGGCTGGCCGCGGCCGACGACGTCCCCCTGTCGACGGCGTCCGGCCGCGACACGGCCTTCATCGCCGCGCACGTCCCCGCGGGCAGCGAGCCGGGCTGCTGGTTCGCCGCGCTCGAGCGGATCGCCGGTGAGGTGGGCGGCCGGCCGCACTGGGGCAAGCTGCACGGGCTGGACGCGGCGACGCTGAGCCGGCGCTACCCCCGGTTCGCCGAGTTCGTCGCGGTGCGCGACCGGCTGGACCCGGCGGGCGTGCTGTCGAACGGGTACCTGGACCGGGTGCTGGGGCCGGTGGCTCGCGGCTGAGTCGCACCACCGGCCACCGGTCAGTCGGCCGGGTCGGGGTCGCCGGTGCCGCCGATCCGGTCGAGCTCGGCGAGCTCCTCCGGGCCGAGCACCCGGGCGGCCGCCTGCAGGTTCTCCTCGAGGTGGGCCACCGACGAGGTGCCGGGGATGAGCAGCAGGTTGGGGGAGCGGGCGAGCAGCCAGGCGAGTGCCACCTGCATGGGCGTCGTCTCCAGCCTGCGGGCGACCGTCTCGAGGGCTGCGGACTGCAGCGGGCTGAACCCGCCCAGGGGGAAGAAGGGCGTGTAGGCGATGCCCTCGCGGGCGAGGGCATCGATCAGTGGGTCGTCGGCGCGGTGCACCAGGTTGTAGTGGTTCTGCACGCACACGACGGGGGCGATGGCCCGGGCCTCGGCGAACATCTGCGGCGTCACGTTGCTCACGCCGAGGTGCCGGATCAGGCCCTCCTGCTGCATGGCCGCCAGCGCCTCGAAGGGCTCGGCGAGCGAGCGCTGCACCGGCTCGGCGAAGCCGGGCATGCGGAGGTTCACCACGTCGAGCGCCTCGACGCCGAGGTGGTCGATGTTCTCCTGCACCGCCCGGCGGAGGTCGTCGGGGTCCAGGGCCTCCGGCCAGCCGCCGTCGGCGTCGCGGCGGGCGCCGACCTTGGTGACGATGACCAGCTCGTCGGGGTAGGGGTGCAGCGCCTCGCGGATGAGCTCGTTGACGACGGTGGGGCCGTAGTAGTCGCTCGTGTCGATGTGGTCGACGCCGAGCTCGACGGCGCGCCGCAGGACGGCGATGGCGGCGTCCCGGTCGGCCGGTGGGCCCATGACGTGGGGGCCGGTCAGCTGCATGGCGCCGTAGCCGAGGCGGCGCACCTCCCGGTCGCCGAGGCGGTAGGTGCCGGACTGCTCTGCGGTGCCGATGGTCATGCGGGCTCCCTACCCGTCGCGGCGGGGGTATGCGCGCCGCTCACGTCGCGACGGCCGGTTCGGCGGCCTCCGCGCCGACGGGCGTCGCGGGGAGCACCGTGGCCGGGTGGCGCCGGGCGTCGGCGCGGATGGCCAGCGCGATCCCCGCGCCGACCAGGGCCAGCCCTGCCCCCACCCACATCGGCGCGGTGAGCCCGAGCCCCTGCGCGATGACGAGCGCGCCGAGGGCGGCGCCGATCGCGTTGGCGATGTTGAACGCGCCCTGGTTGGCCGCCGACACCAGGCTGCCACCGGGCACCTGCGCGGCGTCGATGACGGCGTTCTGGACGACCGGCCCCAGTGCGAAGGACAGGGTTCCGAACAGCACCAGCAGCGCGACGGCGGCCACGGTGGACCGGGCGAGGAAGGAGAACGCGACCAGGATGCCGGCCATCGCCACCAGCCCGACCGCGACGAAGGAGAAGCCGTAGCGGTCGCCCAGTCGTCCGCCGGCGAGCGTGCCGACCGTCGTCCCGACGCCGAAGAGCGCGAGAACCGGCGTCACCCACTGCGTCGGGATGCCGCCGAGCTCGGTGAGGATCGGGCTGACGTAGCTGTAGACGGCGAACAGCGCCGAGAAGCCGATCATGGTGAGCGCGAGGACGAGCCAGACCTGTCGACGCCGGAACGCGTGCAGCTCCGCGCGCAGATCGGTGGGCTCGCCGGCGTCGGCGGGCATCCACGCCAGCAGGCCGGCGATCGTCGCGACGCCGATCAGCGCGATCGCCGCCAGGACGATCCGCCAGCCGGCGTGCTGGGCGACGAACGTGCCCAGGGGGACGCCGACGACGTTGGCCAGCGTGAGGCCGGTGATCATCAGCGAGATGGCCCGGGTGGCGCGGTCGGGCGGGACCAGCCGGCGGGCGGCGACCGCCCCGACCCCGAAGAAGGAGCCGTGCGCCAGCGCGGTGAACACCCGGGCGGCGACGAGCAGTCCGTAGCTCGGTGCCACCGCGGACAGGGTGTTGCCGACCACGAACACGACCATCAGCGCGACGAGGGTCTGCCGCGGGGTGAACCGCAGCCCGAGCGCGGTGAGCGTCGGTGCGCCGACGACGACGCCGATCGCGTAGGCCGAGATGAGCAGGCCGACCGCGGACACCGAGACGTCGAGGCCGGCGGCGATCTCGGGCAGCATGCCCATCACGACGAACTCGGTGGTGCCGATGCCGAAGGCGCCGATGGCGAGGGCGAGCAGTCCACGAGGCACGCGAGAAACTCCGGGGGACACGGTGGGGAGCCGGCGGGCCGGGTGATCCCGGTGTGCCGAGCAGCGGGGTGCTTGCGTGGTGCAGCGCGGGACCGCAGAGGTTGATGCCCGACCGGGGCGGTGGGACTGCTCACAGCGGGCGGGCGCGAGTGCGCCCGCCCGACTGCGGTCAGGGCTGGAGCAGCACCTTCACGGCGCCGTCCTTCTTCTGCCGGAAGTTCGCGTAGGCCTCCGGCGCCTGCTCGAGCGGCACCCGGTGGGTGGCGAACTCGTCCACGCCCAGCGGGTCGCCCTCCAGGAGCAGCGGCAGGATGTCGGGCACCCAGCGCCACACGTTGGCCTGCCCCATGCGCAGCTGGATCTGCTTGTCGAACATGCGCATGAGTGGGAGCGGGTCGGTGGCGCCGCCGTAGACACCCGACAGCGAGATGGTGCCGCCGCGGCGGACCGCCTCGATCGCGGTGTTCAGGGCCGCCAGCCGGTCGATGCCGGCCACGGTCATGACCTTCTCCATGATCGCGTCGGGGACCAGGGCGCTGGCCTTCTGCGCCATCGTCGCCAGCGGCGAGCCGTGCGCCTCCATGCCGACGGCGTCGATCACCGAGTCCGGTCCGCGGCCGTCGGTCAGGTCGCGGACGCGGGCGACGACCTCGGCCTGCTCCGTGGAGTCGATGACGGTGATGCCGTTGCGCCGGGCCCGGGCCAGGCGCTCGGGCACGACGTCGGAGGCGATGACCTGTCCCGCGCCGAGGTGCTTGGCGATGCGCGTGGCCATGTCGCCGATCGGGCCGAGGCCCAGCACCAGCACGCTGCCGCCCTGTGGGATGCCGGCGTACTGCACGGCCTGCCAGGCGGTGGGCAGGACGTCGGAGAGGTAGACGAACCGGTCGTCCAGCGGGGCATCGGGCACCTTGATCGGCAGCGTGTTGCCGAAGGGCACCCGCAGGTACTCGGCCTGCCCGCCGGGGACCTGCCCGTAGAGCTTGGTGTAGCCGAACAGGGAGGCACCCATGCCCTGCTCGCGGTTCTGCGTGGTCTCGCACTGGGAGTGGAGGCCCTCGGAGCACATCCAGCAGGTGCCGCACGAGATGTTGAACGGCACCACGACGCGGTCGCCGGGCTTCACCGCGGTCACCTCGCGTCCGACCTCGCGGACGACCCCCATGGGCTCGTGGCCCATCACGTCACCCACCGACATGAACGGCGCCATGACCTCGATGAGGTGCAGATCGGACCCGCAGATACCGCTGGAGGTGATCTCCACGATGACGTCGGTCTGCTCCTGGATCGTGGGGTCGGGGACGGTCTCCACCCGGACGTCTCCTCGGCCGTGCCAGGTCACTGCGCGCATACGACTTCTCCCTCGATCGGGCTGCGGAAAACGGGCTCCTGCCCGTACGTGAGCCGGATCGCGCCACTCTCAACCATCCACGGCGCGCCCCTTACGTTCCGTAAAGACGCCCTTACGCAATGGCGAGAAAGCGCGCCGCATCGCGGTGATCCGGTTCACAGAACTGCAGGTCAGTACCCCGGTCGTCAGATCACGAACCCATCACGCCGTGTTTACATGGGCCCCGCTCCTCTCCCCGGGAGTCGCTGTGCAATGTCCGCCGACGGAAGTCAGGTGCATGAGTTCGCTCCACCACGACCGCCTCCCCGAGGGGGGTGCGGTGCCGGCCGGAACGGTCGACGCCACGCTCGCCCCGGCCCGCTCCACCAGCGGGACGATCGAGGAGAAGGCCGCGTCCACGGTTCCGCCGCAGCGCCAGGGGAAGGCGCGCAAGGCGGGGGCCGGCCGGACGACCGATCCCACCGCCCGCCGGCGGGCCCGAGCCGCCACCGTCAAGGTGGCCGGCGCGACCGCGGCCACCGCTGCAGCGGCGACCCGGAAGGCGACCACGGCGGCGCGCGCTGCTGCCGCCGCCCGCAAGACCGCGAAGGCGCGCGGCCCGGAGAATCCGGCCCCGGGTGCGTCCGGGCCGCAGGCGGGAACGGTCGACCGGGCCTCGACGCCGGTCACGGACGGGTCCACCACGGCGGAGGCCCAGGGCGTGCAGGCGATCGCCGCGACGGCGGCCGCCGAGACGCCGGTGCGGCGCCGCCCGACCCCCTACAAGCGGTCCGCCGTCGACCTCGCGGCACTGGCGCCGGTCACCGACGTCGCCGCGCTCACCGACACCCCGGTGGTCGCACCCGACGCCGTCGTCGTCGTGAAGGACGCCCCGGCGCAGCCGGAGCGGTCCACCCTGGCACCGGTGCCCGCGGAGCCGGTCGTCCGGGTCGTCGGCACCCCGGGTGCCGACGCGGCCGAGGCCCTCGCGGCCGTCGCCACCGGCGGGCGTCGCCGGCTGGACCGCCGCCCGCCCGCGGTGCGGCGCCGCCCGGCGCTCTACCTCGCCGCGGTCCTCGTCGGCGCCCTCGGCCTCAGTGGCGCCTCGGTCGCCGGCCCGACGGAGGTCGCGACGGAGACGGTCAGCCAGTCGGTGAGCGTGGCCGAGCAGCTGGGCATCGACGGTTCCGCCGCGGCGCCGCGCGTCGACGAGGACGACACCTCCCGGCTGCGCGAGGTGGTCGCCAGCCGCAGCGCCCGCGAGACCGAGCGCACCGCCGCCGCGAACGCCCAGGCGGAGGCCGACCGGATCGCCCAGGAGGAGGCCGACCGCGCCGCCGCCGAGGCCGCCCGCCCCGCGGCGGTGCTCCCGGTCGAGGGTGGCCGGTTGACCAGCGGGTTCGGCGCGCGCTGGGGCACGCTGCACGCGGGCATCGACCTGGCCGCACCCATGCGCACGCCCGAGTACGCCGTGATGGACGGCGTCGTGCTCGAGGCCGGCCCGGCCAGCGGCTACGGGCTGGTGGTGTACATCCAGCACGGCAACGGTGACGTCACCGTCTACGGCCACATGGACGAGATCCTGGTGACCCCCGGCCAGGTGGTCCGTGCCGGCGACACCATCGCGCTGCTCGGCAACCGCGGTCAGTCCACCGGCCCGCACCTGCACTTCGAGGTGCACGTCGGCGGCATCGGCGGCGAGCCGATCGACCCGCTGCCCTGGCTCCGGGAGCGCGGCGTCCAGATCTGACCCGCGTCACTCCCGACGACGCCCCCTGCCGGAGCTCCCGGCGGGGGGCGTCGTCGCGTGGGGAGGATCTCCGTGCTCCCCTCGGGGGAGCGCGGCGCGCGGTGGGACAGTGGGGTCGCACGACCGGCCGGCAGGAGGAGATCGCGGTGGAGCACGGGCACCACTCGGGCATGTGGGTCCCGGAGGACCCGCCGACCTGGGGGCGGATGTTCCTCCCGCACCTGGACGCCTGGTCGGTGCTCCCGGTGCTCAGCGTCATCGGGCTGGTCGTCTACCTGGCCGCCGTCGTCCGCCTGCGCCGGTCCGGGGTCAGCTGGCCGTGGTGGCGGACCCTCGCCTGGATCGCCGGCACCGCGTCGCTGTTCGCCGTCACCGGCACCTGGCTCAACGGCTACAGCATGGTGATCTTCAGCGTCCACATGACCCAGCACATGGTGCTGTCGCTCATCACGCCGCTGCTCCTGCTGCTCGCCGCCCCCGTGACGCTGGCGCTGCGCACCCTCCCGCGCGGGCGCGGGCCGGCCGGCGCCCCGCGGGCACTGCTCCTGGAGGCGCTGCACAGCCGGTTCGCCCGCGTCGTGGCCCACCCGCTGTTCAGCGTGCCGCTGTTCATCGCCAGCCTCTACGGCGTCTACTTCACCCCGCTGTTCGACTGGTTGATGTCGAGCCCGGTGGGCCACCAGTTCATGCTCGCCCACTTCGTCGTCACGGGGCTGCTCTTCTTCGGCCCGATCGTCGCGCAGGACCCGTGGCCGCGGACGCTCAGCCACCCGGGGCGGATGCTCGAGCTGTTCCTGCCCGTGCCGTTCCACGCCTTCTTCGGCGTGGCGATCATGATGGCCGGCTCGCTCGTCGTCGACACCTTCACCGATCCGCCGGCGGGGTGGGGCGTCGACCCGCTCACCGACCAGGCGGTGGCCGGCGGCATCGTCTGGGCCTTCGGGGAGCTGCCCACCGTCCTGGTGCTCGCCGTCGTCTTCTTCTCCTGGGCCCGCTCGGACGACCGCCGGGCCCGCACGCTCGACCGCGCGGCCGACCGTGACGGCGACGCGGAGCTCGCGGCGTACAACGCCCGGCTCCAGGCGCTCGCCGAGCACCGGGCCTGACCGGTCCCCGGCCCTCAGCGGCCCGCGCCCGGAGGGGGCGCGGGCCGCTGCGAGGGGCCGGGCGAGTTCCCTCTCAGCCGACGTGGACGACGGCATCGCCCTCGGCCGGCAGGTCCTCCTTGGTCGCCTTGATGAGCAACGCCGAGACGACGGCGCCGAGCAGCAGCAGCCCGGCGGCCCACGCGAAGGCCGTGGTGTAGCCCTCCACCTGCGCCGAGAGGCCCACCGACGGGTCCCGCGGGTCCGCGCCCGAGGCGAGCACGTCGGCGGTGTAGGTGCTGATGGCGGCCACGGACAGCGAGGCGAGCACGGCGGTGCCGATGGAGGCGCCCACCTGCTGCGTGGCGTTCAGCATCGCGCTGGCCGCCCCGGCGTCGTGGACGCCGGCGCCCACCAGCGCCAGGTTCGACAGCGGTACGAACGTGAAGCCCAGGCCGAGCCCGAGCAGCAGCTGGCCGGGGAACGGCAGCTGCCAGAACCCGGTGTCCAGACCGACGAAGGACAGGGTGGCGAGACCGCCTGCGGCGAGCACGCCACCGAGGACCATGAGCGGCTTCGGCCCCACCCGGGGGACCAGCACGCTGGCCAGCCCCGCCGAGATGAAGACGCCGAGGGTGGTCGGCAGCGACGCCAGGCCCGCCATGACCGGCTCGTACCCGAGCACCTGCTGGAAGTAGAGGCTCAGGAAGAAGAACGCCCCCAGCAGCCCGGCCCCCACGAGCGTCGAGGTCAGGTAGGCGCCGCCCCGGTTGCGGTCGAGCACGATGCGCATCGGCAGCAGCGGGTTGCGCGTCCGCAGCTCCAGCAGGACGAACAGGGCGATCAGCACCAGGCCGCCGGCGATGAACAGCCACGCGAGACCGTCGGTCCAGCCGCTCTCCGGCGTCACCAGCGTCGGGATGCCCTGCGCCGCAGCCTCGGCGTTGGCGGCGGCAGCCTGGGCCGCGAAGGCCTGCGAGGCCTCCGCCACGCGGGTGAAGCCGTAGACGATCGACGCCAGGCCGAGGGTGACCAGGACGGCGCCGGGGATGTCGTAGCTGGTGTCGCCGGGAGCCTTGCTCTCCGGGACGATCGGGATGGCCAGCACGATGGCGAGGATCGCCACCGGCAGGTTCACCCAGAAGCACCAGCGCCAGTCGGCGTACTCGGTGAGGACTCCGCCGAGCAGCAGGCCGATGGCCGAGCCGCCGCCGGCGATCGCGCCGTAGACGCCGAAAGCCTTGGCGCGCTCCTTCGGGTCGGTGAACAGGACGGTGAGCAGCGCGAGGGACGCCGGGGCCAGCAGCGCGCCGAAGACGCCCTGCAGGGCGCGGGCGCCGAAGAGCATCGTCTCGTTCTGCGCGACGCCGCCGAGCGCCGAGGCGACGGCGAAGCCCGCCGCGCCCACCAGGTAGGTGCGCTTGCGGCCCCAGAAGTCGGCGATGCGGCCGCCGAGCAGGAGGAAGCCGCCGAAGGTCAGGGTGTAGGCGGTCACGATCCACTGCTGGCTGGCCGCGCTGATGCCCAGGTCGGCGGTGACCGCGGGCAGCGCGATGTTGACGATCGTGGCGTCGAGGATGACCAGCAGGACGGTCATGGCGATGACGCCGAGCGCCAGCCAGCGCTTCTCGTAGGGCTCATCGGCGGAGGTCGTCGCGCCGGTCGCGGCAGGGGAGGGGAGGGGTTCGGTCACGGGAAGTCCTCGGGTCGTGCGGAACGGGCCGGATCGCCGGCCGGGAGAGAAGGTAGCGGCCTGCAACGATGTCGTCGTGCCTGTTTCGCTGGTGTTCACCGCAGATACGCACGTCCCCAAGCGCGCGCGTGAGCTACCTCTCGGCCTGTGGTCGGCGATCGACTCCGCCGACGTGGTGGTGCACGCCGGTGACTGGGTGGACGTCGCCCTCCTCGACGAGCTGGAACGGCGGGCGCACCGCTTGGTCGCCGTCCACGGCAACAACGACCACGGGGCGCTGCGCGAGCGGCTGCCGGAGGTCGCCCGCGCCGAGATCGAGGGCATCCGGTTCGCCGTCGTGCACGAGACGGGGCAGGCCACCGGGCGCGAGGCGCGGTGCGCGGCGCGCTTCCCCGACGTCGACGTCCTGGTGTTCGGGCACAGCCACATCCCCTGGGACACCACGGCGCCCACCGGGCTGCGGCTGGTGAACCCGGGGTCGCCCACGGACCGGCGTCGCCAGCCGCACGGGACGTTCGTCACCGCGGTGGCCGACGCCGGCCGGCTGCGGGACGTGATCTTCCACGCGGTGCCCCCGCGGCGGTGAGCGCCGCACCGCTCGACCCCCGCGCGGTCGCCCTGCTCGCCTGCCCCGCGTGCGCCGCGCCGTTCACCGCGGAGCCGGACGGCTCGGGCCTGCGCTGCGCCGAAGGGCACCGCGTGGACCGCGCGCGCCAGGGGCACCTCACGCTGCTGCCGCCGGGGCGCCGTCCCCCGACCGGCGACTCGGCCGAGATGGTGGCCGATCGGGTGGCGTTCCTCTCCGCCGGCCACTACGACGGCGTGACCGCGGCCCTGGCCGCAGCCGTCCGCCGGCCGGGGGAGCCCGCGACGCTGCTCGACCTGGGCGGTGGCACCGGGCACCACCTGGCCCGCCTGCTCGACGCCCTCCCGTCCGCCACCGGCGTGGTGCTCGACGCCTCGCGCTACGCCGCCCGCCGTGCCGCGAAGGCCCATCCGCGCGCGGTCGCCGTGGTCGGGGACACCTGGGCCCGGCTGCCGGTGCGCGACGCGGCGGTCGACCGGGTGCTGGTCGTCTTCGCCCCGCGCAACGGCCCCGAGATCGCCCGGGTGCTGCACCCGGAGGGGCGGCTGGTGGTCGTGACGCCCGGCCGCGACCACCTCACCGAGCTCGTCGGGCCCCTGGGCCTGCTCCGGGTCGACCCCGGCAAGGCCGAGCGGCTCAGCGCGACGCTGGAGCCGCACCTGGCGCGCGAGGACGCGCACCGGTACCACCAGACCCTGGTGCTGGACCACGCCGCGGTGGCGACGCTGGTCGGCATGGGGCCGCACGCCCGGCACCTCACGGCCGCCGCTCTCGCGGCCTCGCTGGCGCGGTTGCCGGCCGCCGTGCCGGTCACGATCTCGGTCGACGTCGCCACCTACCGGCGGCCCGGCTGATCCGCGCGACGCGCCCTGCCTGCCCGACCTGAGGTGCCGTACCGCACGGTCTAAGCTGCCAGCCGTGACGATTGCACCGGCGCCCATCGTGAGCCGGCCCAGCCCGGCTCACGTGGTCGAGAAGGGCTCGCGGCTGTCGAACCTGCTGCGGACCACCGACCACAAGACCATCGGCCTGATGTACCTGGCCACCTCGTTCACGTTCTTCGTGCTGGGTGGCCTCATGGCGCTGCTGATGCGTGGTGAGCTGGGGCGGCCGGGGCTGCAGTTCCTCTCCCCCGAGCAGTACAACCAGCTGGTCACGATGCACGGCACGATCATGCTGCTGATGTTCGCGACGCCGCTGTTCTTCGCGTTCGCGAACCTGATCATGCCGCTGCAGATCGGTGCGCCGGACGTCGCGTTCCCCCGCCTGAACGCCTTCTCCTACTGGCTGTTCCTGTTCGGCAGCCTGATCGTGGTGGGCGGCTTCCTCACCCCCGGTGGGGCGGCGGACTTCGGCTGGTACGCCTACGCGCCGCTGTCGAACGTGGTGCACTCCCCGGGCGCGGGCGCGAACATGTGGTTCGCCGGCCTGGCGGTCAGCGGCCTGGGCACGATCCTCGGTGGCGTCAACTTCATCGCCACGATCGTCTGCCTGCGGGCTCCGGGCATGACGCTGTTCCGGATGCCGATCTTCACCTGGAACACGCTGGTCACCAGCATGCTGATCCTGCTGGCGTTCCCCATCCTCACCGCCGCGATCATGGGCATGCTGGCCGACCGCCAGCTCGGTGCGCTGATCTACTCGGACGAGAACGGCGGCCCGATGCTGTGGCAGCACCTGTTCTGGTTCTTCGGCCACCCCGAGGTCTACATCATCGCGCTGCCGTTCTTCGGCATCGTCACCGAGGTCATCCCGGTGTTCGCCCGCAAGCCGCTGTTCGGCTACAAGGGCATGGTCTTCGCCACCATCGCGATCGGCGCGCTGTCGCTGGCGGTGTGGGCGCACCACATGTACGCGACCGGTGCGGTGCTCCTGCCGTTCTTCGCGTTCCTGACCTACCTCATCGCCGTGCCGACCGGCATCAAGTTCTTCAACTGGATCGGCACCATGTGGCGGGGTCAGATGACCTTCGAGACGCCGATGCTGTTCTCCATCGGCTTCATGATCACCTTCCTCCTGGGTGGTCTGACCGGTGTGCTGCTGGCCAGCCCGCCGCTGGACTGGCACGTCAACGACAGCTACTTCGTCGTCGCCCACTTCCACTACGTGGTCTTCGGCACCGTGGTGTTCGCCGCCTACGCCGGCATCTACTTCTGGTTCCCGAAGATGTGCGGCCGGATGATGGACGAGCGGCTGGGCAAGCTGCAGTTCTGGCTGACCTTCATCGGCTTCCACGCCACGTTCCTGGTGCAGCACTGGCTGGGCAACGAGGGCATGCCGCGCCGGTACGTGGACTACCTGGAGACCGACGCGTTCACCGTGCTCAACACGGTCTCGACGATCGGCTCCTTCATCCTCGGCGCCTCGGTGCTCCCGTTCATCTACAACGTGGTCAAGTCCTGGAAGTACGGCGAGCTCGCGCTGCGCGACGACCCGTGGGGCCACGGCAACAGCCTGGAGTGGGCCACCTCCTCCCCGCCGCCGCGGCACAACTTCGTCGAGATCCCCCGGATCCGCTCGGAGCGCCCCGCGTTCGAGGCCCATTACCCGCACCTCGTCGAGCGGCTGCAGGCCGAGGCCCACGTCGGCAAGCGGCACGAGCCCTACGCCGGTGTCAGCGAGCTGGGTGGTACCGGCGGTGCGCGCCAGGGCCCGAAGGACCCCGACCCGACCTGAGCAAGGACCCCGTTCCGCCCACCGCTCACACGTTCGCGGCGGGACCCTGAACGGGGCCGCGACCAGAACGTCACGGACGCCCCGCCGGCCACTGGCCGGCGGGGCGTCCGTCGTCCACGGGTGGAAGACCCGGGCGGCGGGCCGCCCCCCATCGCGGCGACCGGCGGGTCAGGGGTCCGGGCGGTCCCCGGGCGGACGTGCGGCACGATGACCGCGTGCCGCTCGACCCGACGCCCCGCCAGCTGCCCGAGCCCGACCCCACCGCGGCGCGGGCGCTGCTCACGGTCACCGGGGCGGACCGGCCGGGGGTGACCGCCCACCTCTTCGCCGCACTGGCCTCGGACGGGGACGGGCGCCCGGAGGTGGAGGTCCTCGACGTCGAGCAGGTCGTCGTGCACGGCCACCTGGTGCTCGGCGTCGTGGTCGGTGCTCGCGCCGGCGATCGGCGACCGGCGGTGGGCGAGGCGGAGCTGCTCGGCCACCTCCGGCGGGTGGCGGGTGAGGTCGAGACCGCCGTGGGCGTGCACGTGGCGGTGGAGTCGGCCAGCGGGCCCGACGCGCCCCTCGTGCAGGGGCGCCCGCACCACGTCATCGTGCTCGGGCGGCCGGTGCCGCCGGAGGCCGTGGCCGGCGCCGCGCGGGCCGTCGCGGGCATCGGCGGGAACATCGATGCGATCCGCCGGCTCTCCGATCACCCGGTCACCAGCTTCGAGCTCACCGTCTCCGGGGCGGAGGCCACGGCCCTGCGCACCGCGCTCGCCTCGGTGGCGGCGTCGACCGGTGCCGACATCGCCGTCGAGCAGGTCGGGATCGCCCGGCGCAGCAAGCGGCTGATCGTGCTGGACGTCGACTCGACCCTGGTGCGCGGCGAGGTGATCGACGAGCTGGCGGCGCGCGCCGGGCGGGCGGCGGAGGTTGCCCGCATCACCGCCGCGGCCATGAACGGCGAGCTGGACTTCGCCGAGTCGCTGCGGGCGCGGGTCGCCGTGCTGGCCGGCCTGCCCGAGGAGGTGCTCGATGAGGTGCGCGAGCACCTGGTGCTCACACCCGGCGCGCGCACCCTCATCCGCACGCTCCAGCGTCTCGGCTTCCGCTGCGGCATCGTCAGCGGCGGGTTCACGCAGATCACCGACCCGTTGGCGGAGAGCCTCGGGCTCGACTTCGCCGCCGCCAACACCCTGGAGGTCCGCGACGGCCGCCTCACCGGTGGGCTGGTCGGGGACATCGTCGACCGGCCGGGGAAGGCCCGGGCCCTGATCCGCTTCGCCGAGGAGTACGGCATCCCGCTGGACCAGACGGTGGCGGTGGGCGACGGCGCCAACGACCTGGACATGCTCAACACCGCGGGCCTGGGCATCGCCTTCAACGCGAAGCCCTTCGTGCGCGAGCAGGCGCACACGGCGCTCAACCAGCCCTACCTCGACGCGGTGCTGCAGGTGCTCGGCTTCACCCGCGACGAGGTCCTCGACGCGGCGCCTTGATGATCAGGTGACCTGATCATCAGGAGTCCTGGCTCAGCGTCGGTCGTGAGCCAGGACCCCATACGGTGAGCCAGGACGCGGTACGGCGAGCCAGGACGCGGTACGGCGAGCCAGGACGCCGTGCTGCGGGACGACGCGGGCGTCAGCCCGGCCGAGCGTCGAGGCGCCCGGCATCATGACCCGGTGGACGAGCAGCTTCCCGTCGGGTCCCTGGTGCGCATCCGGGAACCGGAGGACGCGCCGGATCAGCCGATCGGCACTGTGGTCATCTCCCGGGACGCGATGGGGCAGGTGCACGTCCGGCGCGACGGGGTGGGCGTGGAGGTCTACGCGCCCGACGAGGTGGTCGCGGTCAGCACGGACGGTGAAGGCGCCTGACCTCGCTCACGCGCTGGGTCCGAGCTCTCCGGCCAGCTCGACGCCGGCCGTGCGCAGCTGGTCCAGCGCAGCGTCGGTCGTCGCCTCGGAGACGCCGGCGGTGAGCGGCAGCAGCACGCGGGTGGCGAACCCGGCCGCCACGGCGTCGAGCGCGGTGGCGCGGACGCAGTGGTCGGTGGCGATGCCGACGACGTCGACGGCGTCGACCCCTCGCTCGCGGAGCCAGTCGGCCATCCCGACGCCGTCGGCCGCGCCCTCGAAGCCGGAGTAGGCGGCGGCGTACTCGCCCTTGTCGAAGACCGCTTCGAGCGGCTGGCGGTCCAGCGCCGGGTGGAGCTCGACACCGTCGGTGCCGACCACGCAGTGCGGCGGCCAGCTCTCGAGGAAGTCCGGGTGCTCGGCGAAGTGGTCGCCGGGGTCGATGTGGTGGTCGCGGGTGGCGACGACGTGGGCGTACCCGGCGCCCGCCGTCCGCAGGTGCTCGGTGACGCCGGCCGCCACGGCGGCGCCACCGGCGACCGCGAGGCTGCCGCCCTCGCAGAAGTCGTTCTGCACGTCGACCACGATCAGCGCGCGGGTCATGAGCTGCTCCTCCCGGGTCAAGCGGGAACTGTCTCCAGGACCGGTTCCCCGCGTGAGAGCGCCCATGCCTCGGCGGGCAGCGCCTCCCGCACGCGCGCGTGGTGCTCGCGGGCGAGCCGCAGCGCCTCGGCGGGGGAGACGTCGGCGCAGAGCGCGCCGCCACGCACCAGCGGGACCACGAGGTCGCGGTCGCCGTCGCGCGGCCCGACCGGTGTGCTGCTGACCACCTCGGCGACCGCGGTGCCGTCGGCGTCGTGCCGCCGGACGGCGTGCTTGCGCCCGCCGATCGAGTTCTTGCCCTCCGACCGCTTCGCGACCGGGATGCCGTCGCGCTCGACGAGCTTGTAGACCATGCCGGCCGTCGGCGCCCCCGAGCCGGTCACCAGCGAGGTCCCGACCCCGTAGCCGTCGACGGGTGCGGCCATCAGCCCCGCGATCGCGTACTCGTCGAGATCGCTGGTGACGATCACCCGGGTGCGGGTCGCGCCGAGCTCGTCGAGCAGCTGGCGGGCGCGGGTGGCGAGCGTGGGCAGGTCGCCGGAGTCCAGCCGGATGGCGCCCAGCTCCGGGCCGGCCACCTCGATCGCCGTCCGGATGCCCTGCTCGACGTCGTAGGTGTCGACGAGCAGCGTCGTGCCCACCCCCAGCGTCTCCACCTGGGCACGGAAGGCCGCCCGCTCGTCGTCGTGCAGCAGCGTGAACGCGTGGGCGCTGGTGCCGGTGGTGGGGACGCCGTAGCGCCGGCCGGCCTCCAGGTTCGAGCTGGACGCGAAGCCGACCAGGTGGGCCGCGCGCGCCGCGGCCACCGCGGCTCGCTCGTGGGTACGGCGCGAGCCCATCTCGATGCAGGGTCGCTCGCACGCCGCCGCCACCATGCGGGCGGCCGCCGAGGCGATCGCCGAGTCGTGGTTGAGGATGGACAGCGCCAGGGTCTCCAGCAGGACGCCTTCGCCGAACGGTGCGCGCACGGTGAGCACCGGCGACCCGGGGAAGAACAGCTCGCCCTCCGCGTAGCCGTCGATGTCCCCGCGGAACCGGAAGTCGGCCAGCCAGTCCAGCAGCCGCTGGTCGGTCAGCCCCTGGGCACGCAGGGTCGCGAGCTCCTCGTCGCCGAACCGGAAACCGGGCAGCGCCTCGAGCAGCCGGCCGGTGCCCGCGAGCACCCCGTAGCGTCGGCCGTGGGGCAGCCGGCGGGCGAACACCTCGAACACGCAGTCCCGCTCGGCGGTGCCGTCGGCGAGCGCCGCGGCCAGCATCGTCAGCTCGTAGCGGTCGGTGAGCAGCGCGGGGGCCGTCGGCATGGCTCCGCAGCGTAGGCGGCGCCGGGTCCGCGGGACCGGGCGACGTCCTAAGCTGGATGCGTGGCCGCACCGCTCGCCCCGACTCGGACGCCCGAGACGACCGACGAGGAACGCGGCGACCTCGACCGGCCGTGGGTCACCATCGTCTGGAACGACCCGGTGAACCTGATGACCTACGTGACCTTCGTGCTGCAGGAGCTCTTCGGCTACGACGAGCCGACGGCGACCTCGCTGATGCTGCAGGTGCACCACGAGGGGAAGGCGATCGTCAGCTCCGGCCCGCGCGAGCGGATGGAGCACGACACCAGCCGGCTGCACGCCTACGGGCTGTGGGCCAGCTACCAGAGGGACTCGTGAAGCCGTTCCGTGCCCGGGGCGGGTGGCTGGTCGCCCGGCTCGACCGGGCCGAGGCCGGCATCGTCGGGCTGCTGCTCGACCAGCTCGAGCAGCTCCTGGCCGCCGATCCGGCCGACAGCAGCGGCGATCCGGTGATGGCCCGGCTGTTCCCCGCCGGGCACCGCACCGACCCCGCGCTGGCCGAGGACTACCGGGGGCTCACCGAGCAGGCGCTGCGCGGCGGCAAGGCCGACGACCTGGCCACCGTGCGCGCCACCCTGCCGGCCGACGGGGGAGAGGTGCGCCTGGACGCCGACCAGGCCGGTGCCTGGCTGCGCACGAGCAACGACCTCCGGCTGGCGCTCGGCACCCGGATCGACATCGGTGAGGACACCGAGCCGCCGGACGAGATCGTGGACGAGGCCGACCACCAGCTCGCCGTCTACTACTGGCTCACCGCGCTGCAGGGGTCGCTCGTGGACGCGCTCGTCGCCGATCGCGCCGGCCGAAGGTGAGCAGCACCAGGGCGGCGAGCAGCAGGTCGAGCACGAAGAGCACGTAGACCATGCGGTGCAGCTCGACGTCGGCGAGCATCGCGCCGATCGTGGACACCAGGACCAGGGCCGAGGCGGCGAGCAGCAGCAGCAGGAGCACGGCGCGCACGACGACGATCACCACCACGGGAGCCCGGTCGCCCGGATGGACCGCGCTGTAGCCACGGTGCCGGAACAGCCCCCGTAGCCCCAGGAGGAGTGCCGGAAGGGCCAGCAGCACGACGCCGGCGGTCAGGAGCGACGGGACCCACACGACGCCGACCGTATCGGTCCGGGAGCGTCTCCCGACGGCCGCCCGTCCGTGCGACCGGGGGCGATGGGGGAGCGGCGCGGCGGGCCCGCCTAGACTGGCCCCGTGCTGCGCATCGACCGCGCGACCTACGACGCCATCGTGGCCCACGCCCGGAAGGACCATCCGGACGAGGCCTGCGGTGTCGTCGCCGGCCCGGAGGGGACCGAGCGCCCCGAGCGCTTCGTGCCCATGCTCAACGCCGCACGGTCGCCGACGTTCTACGAGTTCGACAGCGCCGACCTGCTCGCGCTGTACCGCGACCTGGACGACCGCGACGAGTGGCCGGTCGTCGTCTACCACTCGCACACCGCCACCGAGGCCTACCCCTCGCGCACCGACATCGGGTACGCCTCCGGTCCCGCCGCCGATCCGCGCACCCACTACGTGCTGGTGTCGACGCGCCACCACGGGCCGCAGACCGGCCTGGCCGGTGACGAGGTCGAGTTCCGCAGCTACCGCATCGTCGACGGGGAGGTGTCGGAGGAGGAGGTCGAGATCGTCGAGTCCTACCTGTTCGGGCACTCGCCGACGACCGTCGTCTACGACTGAAGAAACACCCCGTCCGCCCCACGCCTCGCACGCTCGGCGCGGGCCCCTGGACGGGGCGGCCACGGCCGTGCGGAATCCCGCGCGGCGGCCGGGCGTTGACCCGCCAGACGCACGACCGCTGCCCTGCGCAGCGCCCCCACGCATCGACGTCCCCGAGGAGAAGCACGCCATGGCCATCGAGGTCCGTATCCCGACCATCCTGCGCACCCACACCGGCGGCAACAAGACCGTCGAGGGCAGCGGGGACACCCTCGGCGCGCTGATCGACGACCTGGACAGCAAGCACTCGGGCCTGAAGAACCGCCTCGTCACCGAGGAGGGCAAGCTGCACCGCTTCGTCAACGTCTACGTCAACGACGAGGACGTGCGCTTCACCGGCGCCCTGGACACCCAGGTGAAGGACGGCGACTCGGTGACGATCCTCCCGGCGGTCGCGGGCGGCTGCTGAGCGGTCCCCGCTCCGCCCCCACCCGTCTCCCTGGAAGAGCATCCCGATGGCCCGCTTCGCCTCCCTCGTCGACTCCCTCGGCGGCACCCCGCTGGTGGGGCTGCCGAACCTCTCGCCGACGCCCGACGTCCGGTTGTGGGCCAAGCTCGAGGACCACAACCCCACCGGTTCCATCAAGGACCGCGCGGCGATCAAGATGATCGAGGCGGCCGAGAAGGACGGGCTGCTGAAGCCCGGTTCGACCATCCTGGAGCCCACGAGTGGCAACACCGGGATCTCGCTGGCCATGGTGGCCCGGCAGCGCGGCTACAAGCTGATCTGCGTGATGCCGGAGAACACCTCGGTGGAGCGCCGGCAGCTGCTGGAGATGTACGGGGCGCAGATCATCTCCTCGCCCGCGGCCGGTGGCTCGAACCAGGCCGTCGCCGTCGCCAAGGAGCTGGCCGCCCAGCACGACGACTGGGTGATGCTCTACCAGTACGGCAACCCCGCGAACGCACACGCGCACTACGAGGGCACCGCCCCGGAGATCCTGGCCGACCTGCCGTCGATCACCCACTTCGTCGCCGGCCTGGGGACGACCGGCACGCTCATGGGCTGCTCCCGGTACTTCCGCGAGCACAAGCCCGGGGTGCAGGTGATCGCCGCCGAGCCCCGCTACGGCGAGCTGGTCTACGGCCTGCGCAACATCGACGAGGGCTTCATCCCCGAGCTCTACGACGCCTCGCTGCTGGACTCACGGTTCTCCGTGGGCCCCGATGACGCGATCCACCGCACCCGCCAGCTGGTGGAGCGCGAGGGCATCTTCGCCGGGATCTCGACCGGCGCGATCCTGCACGCGGCGCTGGGCATCGCCGACAAGGAGGTCGCGGCGGGCCGCCGGGCCGACATCGTGTTCGTCGTCTGCGACGGCGGCTGGAAGTACCTCTCCACCGGCGCCTACGCCGGCACGCTCGAGGAGGCGGCCTCCGCGCTGGAGGGCCAGCTCTGGGCCTGAGGCGGTCCCGCTCGGCCCGCTGGTCGCTGACGGGTGGCCGTTCCCGCGCGTGACCTCGGTCGGTGGTGTCTGGCAGGGTGCGGCGCGTGCTGCTCCAGGCCTGCCTCAACGGGTCCCGCCGGCCCGGGGAGCACCCTGCGCTGCCGGTGACACCGGCGGCCGTGGCCCGGGACGCCGCGCTCGTCGTGGCGTCCGGCGCCGGCGCCGTCCACGTCCACCCCAAGGACGACGCCGGCGCGGACTCGCTCCGACCGGGCGACGTGGCCGCCGTCGTCGACGCGGTGCGGGCGGCCGCCCCGGGCATCCCCGTGGGGGTCACCACGGGGGCCTGGGCGGCGCCCGACCCCGCCGACCGGATCGCGGCGATCCGCGGCTGGGCGGTGGTGCCGGACTTCGCTTCCCTGAATTGGCACGAGGACGGCGCGGACGGCGTCGCGGCGGCGCTGCTCGACCGTGGCATCGGGGTGGAGGCCGGGCTCTGGCACCTCGCCGGTGCGGCCGCGTGGGCCGCCTCGCCGCACCGCGACCGCTGCCTGCGCGTGCTGTTGGAGCTGCCTGACGGGCTGGACGAGGCGGGCACCGGGACGGCGGCCGGGCGCCTGCTGACGGCCGTCGGCGACCGGGCTCCGGTGCTGCTGCACGGGGAGGGGAGCAGCGCCTGGCCGGCGCTGCGGCTGGCGGCCCGCCGCGGGCTGGACACCCGCATCGGTCTGGAAGACGTGCTCGAGCTGCCCGACGGCTCGCCGGCCCCGGGCAACGCCGAGCTGATCCGCGCTGCGACCACGGTCACCGCCGCCGTCGGGGCGAGCGGCGAGGCGGGCGGCTAGCCTGACCGGCGACATGGGGACGCAGCCAGCAGCCGACGCGCCGATCGGCATCTTCGACTCGGGGGTCGGTGGGCTCACCGTCGCGCGGGCGGTGCTCGACCAGCTGCCGAACGAGGCGGTCCGCTACATCGGGGACACCGCGAACGGGCCCTACGGCCCGCTCCCGATCGCCGAGGTGCGCCGGCACTCCCTGGCGGTCATGGACGAACTCGTCGACAGCGGCGTCAAGATGCTCGTCGTCGCCTGCAACTCCGCCAGCGCCGCCTCGCTGCGGGACGCCCGGGAGCGCTACGACGTCCCGGTGGTCGAGGTGGTCCTCCCCGCGGTGCGCCGGGCGATCGCCGCGACCCGCAACGGCCGGATCGGTGTCATCGGCACCCAGGCCACCGTCACCAGCGGCGCCTACGACGACGCGTTCGCCGCGGCCCCGCACGTGTCGGTCACCTCCGCGGCCTGCCCCAGCTTCGTCGACTTCGTGGAGCGCGGGATCACCAGCGGCCGGCAGCTGCTGGGCCTCGCCCAGTCCTACCTCGACCCGCTCATGGCGGCCGGCGTGGACACCGTCGTCCTGGGCTGCACCCACTACCCGCTGCTCACCGGTGTGCTGTCGGTCGTGCTCGGGGACGGCGTCACGCTGGTCTCCAGCGCCGAGGAGACCGCGAAGGACGTCTACCGGGTGCTCACCCGCACCGATCTGCTGCGCGACCCCGACGCGCCCGCGCCGGAGCACGCCTTCCTGGCCACCGGCGACCCCGAGCCGTTCGCCCGGCTCGGCCGCCGCTTCCTCGGGCCGGAGATCGGGGCCGTGCTCGGCGCCGGACGGGCGGGGGTCGCGTGAAGCTGACCGTCGTGGGGTGCTGCGGCAGCGGCCCCGGTCCCGACTCGCCCGCGTCCTGCTACCTCGTGGAGCACGACGGCTTCCAGCTCGTGCTCGATCTCGGCAACGGCGCGTTCGGTGCGCTGCAACGGGTCGTGGACCCGGGCGCCGTAGACGCGGTCTTCCTGTCGCACCTGCACGCCGACCACTGCCTGGACGTCGCCCCGTTCGTCGTCTGGCACCGCTACTCCGGCCGGTCCCGGGGAGCGCTCGTACCGCTGTACGCGCCGGTGGGTGCCGAGCGCCGGCTGGCGCTGGCCTACGACGGCGACGGCGACGGGTTGACCGACGTCTTCGACTTCGTCCCCGTGGGCCCGGGCGCCCTCCGCATCGGGCCCTTCGAGGTGGAGCTGGCCCGCACGGCCCACCCGGTCGAGACCTACGCCATCCGGCTGACCGCGGGTGGCCGGTCGATGGTCTACACCGGCGACACCGGCCCCAGCGACCGGCTGGTGGAGCTCGCCCGCGGGACCGACGTCCTGCTCGCCGAGGCGGCGCACCCGGACAACGCCCCCGACCAGCCGCCCGGTCTGCACCTCACCGGGCGGCAGGCAGCCCAGCACGCGGCGGCCGCGGGGGTGGGCCGGCTGCTGCTCACCCACGTGCCCGCCTGGGTCGACCACATCGGCCAGCTGTTCGCGGCCAGCTCGGTGTTCTCCGAGACCGAGCTGGTCAGCCCCGGCGCCACCTACGAGATCTGAGGAACCGGCCCTCCTGCCCCACCGCTCGCAGGCTCGCGGCGGGCCCCGCACGAGGGCCGGTTGCCGGATGGCCGCGATCGCGGAACGGTGACCCCATGGACGAGCGGGACGGCGTGCCGCTGAGCAGCCTCGACTCGCCGCTCGGTGACGGGCTGGGGGTCTCGAAGCGCGCGCTGGTCGACCACCTCGACGCCGTCGCCGACCGGCTGGTCCCGCTGCTGGCCGGCCGGCCGCTCTCGGTGGTGCGGGTGCGGCCGGGCCAGGCGCCGTTCATGCAGCGGAACGTGAGCAAGGGCGCCCCCGCGTGGGTGCGCACCGTGCCCGTCTGGGCCGAGTCGGCGCACCGCGAGGTGCACCAGGTGCTCTGCGAGGACCGGCGCACCCTGATGTGGCTGGCCAACCAGCGCGCGGTCGAGTTCCACGTCCCGTTCCTGCGGGCCGGGTCGCGCGAGCCCACCGGCCTCGTGCTGGACCTGGACCCGCCCGACGGGGTGGAGTTCTCCACCGTCGTGGCGGTCGCCCGGCTGGCCCGGCGGGCGCTCAAGGAGGCCGGCCTGGCCGGCGCGGTGAAGACCAGCGGCGCCACCGGCCTGCACGTCGTGGTGCCCGTGCGCGGCGCTCCGGTCGAGGACGTCGCCGCGGCGACCCGGGCGCTCGCGCAGCGCACGGCGCAGCTGGACCCGGGGATCGCCACGACGGCGTTCCTCAAGGATGAGCGGCAGGGGCGGGTCTTCGTGGACTCCACCCGCTCAGGCACGGGCACGGTCGCCGCCGCCTACAGCCCGCGGGTGCGGCCGGGTCTGCCGGTGTCCGTCCCCGTCGACTGGAACGACCTGGGGTCCGTCCGCCCGGGGGAGCCCACCGTCGCCTCCGGGGCGGCGGGGCTCCCCGACTGGGCGGCCCTGCTGCCCGATCCCCAGCGGCTGCCGGCCGACCTGGTCGCCGAGGGGCACACCATCCCGGTCGCCCGTGTGCAGGCGATGCACGAGGGCAAGCGACGGGCCCGCCTCCGGCGGGAAGCCGGGGACGACGGGTGACGGGCGTCGGGCGGCTCCGGCCCGTGCGGCGGCAGGCTCCGCAACAAGGCGAGGATTTGTTGCAGCAACCGTTGTCGAGCGGTCTTCCGTCGGGCTAGCTTGCAGGGGACGCCATGTGATCGGCGTCATGGTTCTGGGCCTGGAACTCGTTCGCTCCCCATCTGACCGCTGCTCCTCGAGGGTGCCCGTCGGGGTGCCCAGGAGCAGCAGAAGGAGTTCCCTTGCCCGTTCCCACGCCCCTGAGCGCCCGGGCCGGCGGCACCACCGTCGCCCTGGGTGTGGCCCTGGCACTGCTGGCCCCGGCCCTCCCGGCCGGAGCCGCGGACGACGTCCGCGTGCCGATCCGCGACGCCGAGGTCACCGGGCCGCTGCCCAGCGATCTCGGTGGCAGCCCGCTCTCCGACGAGCTGGCGGAGACCTACCCGTTCTTCGCGACGTACCAGGACCTCGCCGGCGTCGGGTACGTCGAGGAGGAGTTCCTCGTCTCCGGCCTCGCCGATGCCTACGCCAGCCCCCGCACCCCGGACATCGCCCCGGGCACGCTGCTGGAGGAGGACGTCCCCTACACCACGCGGATCGTCGTCCGCCGGCCGGCGAACCCCCGGCACTTCAGCGGCACCGCCCTGGTCGAGTGGCAGAACGTCACGGCGGGCTACGACCTCGACGCGCTGTGGAACTTCGAGGACGTGACCCGCGACGGTGACGCCTGGATCGGGGTCTCCGCCCAGCAGGTCGGCGTCGACCAGCTGCGGGAGTGGAGCCCGACCCGGTACGGCTCGCTGGACGTCACGGCGGGGGGTGAGTACGCCCTCGACCAGCTGGCGATGGACATCTACGCGCAGGCGGCAAAGGCGCTCGTCGCCCCGACCGGTGTCGACCCGATGGGTGGCCTGGACATCGAGACGCTGCTCTCCATCGGTGCATCGCAGTCCACCCGGTACCAGAGCGCCTACTACGACCACGTCCTGCCGAAGGTCGAGCCGGTGTTCGACGGTTACGCGATCATCGTCGGGACGGCGCCGAGCCGGGCCGGGGACGAGCCGGTGTTCCAGGTGCAGTCCGAGACCGACGTGACGGCCGCCGCGGCGGCGGCCCGGCGTCCCGACGACGAGGTGTTCCGGCGCTGGGAAGTCGCGGGCGCGGCCCACTCGGGCTGGCAGGGGCAGGAGTACCGCGCCCCGCTCTCCGAGCGCGACCTCGGTGGCGCACCGCAGTACGACTGCGACCTCCCGCCGTTCAGCCGGGTGCCGATGCACCACGTGACGGCGGCCGCCTACGCGCACCTCGCGCGCTGGGCCGAGAAGGGGATCGCGCCTCCGTCGGCGCCGTACCTGGAGTTCGACGACGAGGGCAACAAGGTGCGCAACGAGCTGGGGCTGGCGCAGGGCGGCATCCAGCTCTCCCAGGTGGCGGTGCCCACCGCGCTGAACGCGGGCTACAACAGCGGCGCGAGCTTCTGCCGCCTGTTCGGCACCCACCAGCCGTTCACGCTCGAGCAGCTCACGGCGCTGTACCCGCGCAAGGGTGAGTACATCAACGGCGTGCTGGCGGTCGACCACGCCAACCTGCGGGCCGGCTACATCGAGAAGGCCGACGCGAAGGAGAACTACCAGGAGGCGCTGGTCGTCGAGCGCCAACTGCGGCAGCAGCTGCGGGACGACCGCGGCTGAGCACCTGGCACGTCGGACGGCCGGCCCCTCCGGGGGCCGGCCGTTCGCGTGTCCGGGTCGAGGGCAGGCCGGAGGGCCGGGAGGGGGCGGATCGGCCGCTCCCGGCCCCGGACGCCCGCCGGAGGGAGGCGTGGGCGGATCCCACGCAGGCGGCCGACGGGCCCTGGACCAGGCGGTTCTGAAACACTTGCGGAAAGTGTTGCGCACCTGCAGAGCGTGACGCTACCTTGACGCCACGTCGGCGGTGATGTGTATCACAACCGGGCCCGGTGCGCCGGCGTACGTCCTCCTCGGTCGTCGCGACCGTCGGTCGCGACACTCCTTCCGAAAGGTCCACCGTGCCCATTCCACGCCTGTTGGCGCGCGCCTCCGCGGCGCTCGCCCTCACGCTGGCGACGGTCGTCGCCACGTCGGTCCCCGCCTCCGCCGACCCCGCCTGGTGGCGGGGCCCCGCCCCCACCCAGGCCAGCATCACCGCCGAGCGCGGTCCGTTCGCCGTCTCGACGACGTCGGTGTCGGACTGGTCGACCCCGGGCTTCGGCTCGGCGACCATCTACTACCCGACGACGACGTCGGCGGGCACGTTCGGCGGGGTGGCGATCTCGCCCGGGTACACCGCGTCGGAGTCGACGATCGCCTGGCTGGGCCCGCGGATCGCCTCGCAGGGCTTCGTCGTCATCACGTTCAACACCAACTCCCGCTACGACCAGCCGGCCTCCCGCGGTGACCAGTTGCTGGCCGCGCTGGACTACCTCACCGGTTCCAGCGCCGTCCGGTCGCGGGTCGACGCCTCCCGGCTGGCGGTGATGGGGCACTCCATGGGTGGTGGCGGCTCGCTCGAGGCGGCCAAGGACCGGCCCTCGCTGCGCGCGGCGATCCCGCTGACCGGCTGGAACGTCGACAAGACCTGGCCCGAGGTCCGCACGCCCACCCTGGTCATCGGCGCGGAGAACGACAGCGTCGCGCCCGTCAGCAACCACTCGATCCCGTTCTACAACAGCCTGACCAATGCCTCCGAGCGGGCCTACCTGGAGCTGAACAACGCGAGCCACTTCGCGCCGAACAGCCCCAACGCCGACATCGCGTCCAGCTCGATCGCCTGGCTGAAGCGGTACGTCGACGCCGACACCCGGTACACCCAGTTCCTGTGCCCCGGCCCGACGGTGTCGATCTTCGGCAGCATCTCGGACTACCGGTCCACCTGCCCGATGTGAGCACCCCCTAGGCCGGCGGGGCGGGTTCCGACGACGTCGGGGCCCGCCCCTCCTGGCCTAGGCTCACTGCTGTGAGCGGCGTCCCCGAGGAGATCGTGCGCCACGCGGCGCGGACGCTCATGAGCGGCCGCCGGCTGGACACCGGCGCCCTCGCCGTGGAGCTGGGCATCTCCCGCGCGACGCTGTTCCGCCGGGCCGGCAACCGGGACGCGATCCTCGGTGAGGCCCTGGCCTTCCTCGGCCTGCGGACCCTGCGGGCCATCGAGCGCGAGCACGACGCCCGCCCGGCTCCCTCCGGGGCGCCCACCCGGCTGCGCTCGCTGGCCGTCAGCGAGGACTTCCGCTACGCCCTCAGCACCGCCCTCCCGATCCGCCGCCTCCTCGACGAGGAGCCGGCGACGGCGATCCGGGTGCTCACCGATCCGCAGGGCCGGGTCCAGCCGCGGGTGGTCGAGACCTACACCGAGCTGTTCCAGCACGACGTCGACGAGCACGGGCTCGAGCCGCAGATCGCCGTTCCGCTGCTCGCGCTCGCCGTGGTCCGGCTCGGGGAGTCCTTCCTCTACTCCGACGTGCTGGCCACGCGCGCGCCCGACCTCAAGGCGGCGACGACGGTGCTCGACGCGCTGATCACCAGCGTCTTCGGCCTCGACGACCGCTGAGCGGCGGTCGTCCCCAGGCGCGCCGCCCGTCCACAGCCCGAGTCGGCTGCGCCCTGGTTGTCGGTGGTGAGCCGCACTCTCTGTCGCATGACGACCGATCCGCAGACGCTGGCCTGGCTCGACCAGGAGGACAGCCGGATGGCGCAGACGATCCGGGCCCACCGCGTCGCCGTGCAGTACGTCATGCGCGGCGAGGAGTCCGACGAACCGCCGTTCGGCTACACCGTCGGCCTGTTCGGGGTGGGCCATCCCGAGCTCGTCGTCGTGGGGGTGGGCCACGAGACCGCCTGCGCCATGCTGAACACCGTGGCCGGCCTGGTCCTCGCCGGGCGGGACCTGGTGCCGGGCGAGCTCCTCGTCCTCGACCGGGAGCGCCGGCTCGCCGTCGAGACGCTGCCCAACCCGGCCGACGTGCTGTTCTCGGCCAACCGTTTCTACCAGCGGCCGGACGAGTTCTCGGTGCCCGCCCACCAGCTCACCTGGGCCCACGAGGGGGGCGTCTTCCCCTGGGATCCCGGCTATCCCTGCCCGCCCGAGTGCCAGCCCCGGCCGGGGACGTGGCGCGCGTAGAGCGACGTCCCGGGCACGGCCGCCCCGCAGGGCCCCGCCGCCGGCCTGCGAGTGGCGGGTTGGTCGTCGTTCAGTCGAGGCCGAGGTCGCGGCGCAGCTTGGCGACGTGCCCGGTGGCCTTGACGTTGTAGGACGCGCGCTCGATCCGGCCCTCGGCGTCGATCACGAACGTCGAGCGGATCACGCCGACGACCTCCTTGCCGTACAGCTTCTTGGTGCCGTAGGCGCCGTAGGCCTGCATCACCTGCTTGTCCGGGTCGGACACCAGCGTGATGTCCAGATCCTCCTTCTCGCGGAAGCGGGCGAGCTTCTCCACCGGGTCGGGCGAGATCCCGATGATCTCGAGCCCGGCCTCGGCGAGGTCGCCGGCGGCGGCGGTGAAGTCGACGGCCTGGGTGGTGCAGCCGGGGGTCAGCGCCGCCGGGTAGCAGTACACGATCACGCGCCGGCCGCGGTAGGAGGAGAGCGACACCGGGTTCCCGTCGGCGTCGGGCAACGTGAAGTCCGGCGCCGGGTCGCCGGGGGTGAGGCGGACGGGGGCGGCGTCGGTCTCGCTCATGCCGCGCATCCTGCCGTGTCCCGGGGGCGGCCCTGCAAGGGGGCGGCGGGGCTCACCCGGGCAGGAAGGAGAAGCGCACCTGCCGCTGGGGGTTGTCGGTGTTGGTGTCCACCAGGCAGATCCGCTGCCAGGTGCCCAGCATCAACCGCCCCTCGAGGACCGGCACGCTGGCGTGCGGCGGGACGAACGCCGGCAGCACGTGGTCGCGCCCGTGCCCCGGGCTGCCGTGCCGGTGGCGCCAGCGGTCGTCGCGGGGGAGCAACTCCTCCAGCTGGGCCAGCAGGTCGTCGTCACTGCCCGAGCCGGTCTCCAGGATCGCCAGGCCGGCGGTGGCGTGCGGGACGAAGACGTGCAGCAGGCCGTCGCCCTCGGACCGCACGAAGTCGGCGCACTCGTCGGTGAGGTCGACGACGACGGGGGCGCCCCCGGTCCGGACGGCACGCAACTCCGATCTCATGGCGACGATCCTGCCCGGTCCGCCGGCCCGGTGTGCGGTGGACGGGTACCGCGGGTCCCCGGGGCGGCGTCGGATCCGTCGCCGCGGGGATCCGCCGACAGGAGCGACCGCAGCCGGGCGACCTCCTCGGTGAGCGCCTGCAGGTCGCGTCGCGTCACCGCTTCGGACTCCTCGCCCACCTGCTGCACGCGCTCGACCAGCCAGGAGGCGAACGTCGCGGTGATCACCCCGAGCAGGGCGATACCGGTGAGCATGAGACCGGCGGCGACCACCCGCCCCTCGGCGGTCACGGGGTAGCGGTCGCCGTACCCGACAGTGGTCACGGTCGCGAAGGCCCACCACAGCGCCTCGCCGAAGCCGTCGATGTTCGCCTCCGGGTGGTTCCGCTCGGCGTCGAGCACGGCCAGGGCGGCGACGAACATGAGCAGGGCCGTGGCGCCCACGACGAACACCGCGACGCGGCCGCGCAGCGAGTGCCCGGCGTGCCGGTTCAGCGCGTGGAGCAGGGTGACCAGGCGGAGCAACCGCAGCGGCCGCAGCAGGGGGAGGACGATGACGGCGAGGTCGAACAGGTGGGTCCGGACGAACCGCCGGCGGTGCTCCGACAGGGCGAGGCGGATCCCGTAGTCGACGGCGAACCACAGCCAGCTCAGCCAGGTGACCCAGCGGCAGACGGTGGGCCACGGCGGCGCGAGGTCGGGTTCGAGGACCGGCCAGGCGTAGGCGGCCAGGAACAGCAGCGCGGCCGCGGTGAGGATCCAGTCGGTGGAGCGCTCCCAGCGCTCCCGCCGCGGATCGGTCGGGGAGGTCGCCGCCATGTCCGCCGACGCTAACGGGACACCGCTCCGGGCATGCGCCGTGGTGGTCCTGCACGGGGCACTACTGTCGGTGGCCGTGACCCGCCCCGACGGCCGTACGGCCGAGCAGCTCCGCCCGGTGACGATCACCCGCAACTGGCTGGATCACGCCGAGGGCTCGGTCCTCGTCGAGTTCGGCCGCACCCGCGTCCTCTGCGCGGCCAGCGTCACCGAGGGTGTTCCGCGGTGGCGCAAGGGCTCGGGACTGGGGTGGGTG
The DNA here is from genome assembly GCF_054050815.1 of Blastococcus sp. SYSU DS0552. Classification (NCBI taxonomy): domain Bacteria; kingdom Bacillati; phylum Actinomycetota; class Actinomycetes; order Geodermatophilales; family Geodermatophilaceae; genus Blastococcus; species Blastococcus sp. SYSU DS0552. Next base: position 44,815 of record NZ_JBJHAB010000007.1, on the reverse strand, counting down.
ACCGCCGAGTACTCGATGCTGCCGCGCGCCACGCACACCCGCAGCGACCGCGAGTCGGTGAAGGGGAAGATCGGTGGCCGCACCCACGAGATCAGCCGGCTGATCGGCCGTTCGCTGCGCGCCGCCGTCGACCTCGGCGCGCTGGGGGAGAACAGCATCGCCATCGACTGCGACGTCCTGCAGGCCGACGGCGGCACCCGCACCGCGGCCATCACCGGCGCCTACGTCGCGCTGGCCGACGCCGTCTCCTGGCTCGGCGCGCGGAAGCGGCTGGCCCGGCCGACGGCGATCGTCCAGTCGGTCGCCGCGGTCAGCGTCGGGATCATCGACGGCGAGCCCCGGCTGGACCTCGCCTACGAGGAGGACGTGCGGGCCGGTACCGACATGAACGTGGTCTGCACCGGCGACGGCGGGTTCGTCGAGGTGCAGGGGACGGCGGAGGGCGCGGTCTTCGACCGTGCGGCGCTGGACGCGCTGCTCGACCTGGCGGTCGCCGGCTGCGCCGAGCTCACCCGCCTGCAGGCCACGGCGCTGTCACTGGAGCCGGTGGTCCGATGAGCACCCGGCTGCTGCTGGCCACCCGCAACGCCGGCAAGCTCGCCGAGCTGCAGCGGCTGCTCGCGAGCGCGGTGCCCGGCATCGAGGTGGTCGGGCTGCGCGACGTCCAGGAGTACCCCGAAGCACCCGAGACCGGGGCGACCTTCGCCGAGAACGCCCTGCTCAAGGCGCGCGAGGCGGTCCGCTACACCGGTCTGCCGGCGGTGGCCGACGACTCCGGGCTCGCGGTGGACGCGCTGAACGGCATGCCCGGCGTGCTGTCGGCGCGCTGGTCGGGCCGGCACGGCGACGACGACGCCAACACCGCGCTGCTGCTCGGGCAGCTCGCCGACGTGCCGGACGAGCGGCGGGGAGCGGCGTTCGTCTGCGCGGCGGCGCTGGTCACCCCCGACGGCGCCGAGCGGGTGCTGGAGCGGGAGTGGCGCGGGCGGGTGATCCGCGAGAAGCGGGGGAGCAACGGCTTCGGCTACGACCCGGTGTTCGTCCCGGAAGGCCTGGAACTCACCTCGGCCGAGCTGGAGCCCGCCGAGAAGGACGCCCGCAGCCACCGGGGGCAGGCGTTCGTGGCGCTCGTGCCCGTGCTGACCGAGGTGCTCGCCGGGCGCTGAGCCCCCGTCGGGTCAGTCCCGGCGCAGCGCGAAGCCGAGCCAGGCGAGTGAGTCCTCCTCCTCGGGCTCGGCGTGCCGGCCCGGGCGGAGCAGCTGCTCCTCGTCGGCCACCCGCGCCGGGGCCTCGAACTCCGGGGCGCGGTGCCGGCCACGGGCAGGTGCGGCGGCGGGGGAGTGGACGACGGCGGCGCGCACCATGGCGGCCGGCAGCCAGGTCGTGGTCGGGGTGGCGCCGGAGGTCATGCCCTCCCATCGGCCGGTGCCCCGCCGGGCGAGAGGGGCACCGGGGCGACGCCACCCGGCTGGGTGAACGGCCCGACCGGGTTCTGTGACGGGGTGCACTCCCGCCGCCTCAGTAGCCTCCGGGGCATGGAGCTCGTCCGTCTTCTCCTCGTCGTCGTCCACATCCTCGGCCTCTCCCTGATCATCGGGCCGTTCCTGTTCCAGGTGAGCCGCAAGGCCGGGTTCGACACGACGCTGATGACGATCGGTGCGCTCACCCAGCTGGTGAGCGGCCTGGCGCTGGTCGGCATCCGCGAGGCCGACGACCTCCCCGTCGACCACGCCAAGATCGGTGTCAAGCTCGTCGTCACGGTGCTGGCCGTGGTCACGGTGTTCCTGGCCGCGCGCAAGCAGCAGGCCGCCGACGCCGGCCGGGCCGCTCCGAAGTCGCCGCTGCCGTTCTTCCACTCCACCGGGGCGCTGGCGATCCTGAACGTCTTCATCGCCGTCCTCTGGACCTGACCGGAGCGGAAACCCGGCTGACAGCTCCGGGGCGGGGCGCTAGCGTCCGGCCCCGTGCACCCGCCTCCGCGTGTCCGCCCGCCCGGGGCCGCGGACGAGCGGGCCCAGCTCGGGGGCTGGCTGGACCTGCAGCGTTCGCTGGTGCACCACAAGTGCGAGGGCCTGGGCGAGGACGACGCCCACCGCGCCCTCCTGCCGACCTCGCCGCTGATGACGGTGGCCGGCCTGGTCTCCCACCTGCGCTGGGTCGAGCACTGCTGGTTCGAGGTGCTGTTCCTGGATCGGCCCGCCGCACCCAACCCCCAGTTCGGCCAGGAAGGGGACGGCGACTTCCGCGTCGAGGGGGTGCCGCTGGCGCGGCTGCTGGACGAGTACGCCCGCCAGTGCGCGGTGTCGGACGGGATCGTGGCGGCGGCGTCGCTGGATGACCGCGGCCGGAACGAGCAGTACGGAGCCGACGCGCTGTCCCTGCGCTGGATCCTCGGGCACATGGTCGAGGAGGTGGCCCGGCACGTGGGGCACCTCGACCTGCTCCGGGAGATGCTCGACGGGCGGACCGGCTACTACTGAGCGGGTGCGTGACCCGCCGTCACCCGGGGCACACCCGAGCGATGCAGGTCTTCGTGGACGCCGCCCGGACGCTGAGCTTCGCCGACGGCACCCCGGTGACCGCGGCCTCGGGCGTGGCCCCGCTCGGGGACGGCTGGCTCGTGGTGCAGGACGACTCGACGATCGCCGCCTGGCGGCGTCCCGGCGAGGTGGTGGCGGTGCCGGTGCTCCCACCCGTCGAGGGGCTGCGCACCTTCCGGGAGTCCGACGGCACCAAGCACCTCAAGCCCGACCTGGAGGTCGCCTGCCCCGCGGAGGTGGACGGGGAGCCCGCCGTGCTCCTGCTGGGCTCGGGGTCCTCGCCCCGGCGGATGCACGCGGTCCTCGTGCGGCTCGAGGACGGGCAGCCGGTGGTGCGCTCCGCCGAGCTGACGGCGGTGTACCAGCGCGTGGCCGAGCGCCTGGGCCTGCCGATGGACCGCGTGAACCTCGAAGGCGCGAGCCGGCACGGGGACGTGGTCCGGTGGTTCAACCGGGGCAACCTCTCCGCCGGCGTCCGCTCGGCGAGCGTCGACGTGCCGCTGCACGACCTGGTCGCCGCCGTCCTGGGCCGGGCCGAGCCCGCCGCCGTCCCGGTGGACCGGCCCCGCGAGTACGAGCTGGGCGAGGTGGAGGGCGTGGGCCTCGCGGTCACCGACGCGGTCGCGCTGCCCGACGGCCGGGTGCTGCTGAGCGCCGCCGCCGAGGACACCCCCAACGCGGTCGACGACGGGCCGGTGGTGGCCACCGCGATCGCGCTGCTGGACAGCGACACCGTGCAGGAGGTCGTGCCCATCCCCGAGGTGGGCGGCCACGTGCCCAAGGTCGAGGGCCTGGCGCTCCGCGGCGTCGGCGACGGGGTGGTGCGCCTGCTGGCGGTCGTGGACGACGACGACCCGGACACCCCGTCGGCCGAGCTGGACCTGCGCGTCGACCTGCGCTGAGCCACCGCCCGCGCCCGGGAGCGCGCCACCGGCCGGCACGGGCGGGAGCGGCGGGCCGGGCGGTGAGCGTCGCCCCATGGACTTCGTCGTCTGCCTGCACGACGCCGTCCACCTGAAGGTCGTGGAGCGGCGCCGCGGCCACCCTGACGGACCTCTCCTGACCTGCCCGCACTGTCGACGACGGTTCGTGATGTCCGGTCGCGAGGTGAAAGAGGTGCCACCACCGTCGCCCTGAACGGTCGCTGCGGGCGGAGTCCCGACGCCGTCCAGCGGGTGGGCTACGGGCGAGGGCCGGCGGAGGCGCGGTAGGCCGCCCGCGCCGCTCTGATCATCTCGTACGACGGGTGAGCCTTGTTGTCCCGCTGGTTGAGCGGCGGGGCCGACTCGGCGATGACGGCTGCCTCCACCGCCTTCGGTTCCGGGTGCACCGCCCACGTCACCTGCAGGTGTGTGCGCATCCATTCGGACAGCCGCGCCTCGTCAGCGTCGACCGGGACGACGCGGTCCGTCGTCCACCGGGTGGTGTAACCCTCGGACGGCATCAGCAGCGCGACCAGGACACGGCGGAGGGTGGAGGAACCGGTCGGGCCTCGGAAGTGGTTGCCGACCACTCTGGCACGCAGGTCCCGAGCCAAGCCGATGTACAGCAGCTCCAGCCCTTCGACGCCCGGATGAGCCGGGCCGGACACCCCGGGCAGCGTCCCCGCCCGAGCCCACCAGGCGTAGAGACCGGAGCGACGCGGGATCTGACCGCCCGTTCGCTCCGCATCGGCCGGTGGCCCGCACAACTCGTTCGCGACGGCGAGTGCATCGGTCACTCCCGCAGCCTCCCACTGCTCTCCGGCGGGCCGTGGCGTCGTGCGGGGGAGACCTGGGCGTCGTTCGGCGTGGGCCCCGGCCTGCGGGGTTGCTCCAGTGCGGGAGAGGGGAGTCGAACCCCTACGCCCGAAGGCACCAGATCCTAAGTCTGGCGTGGCTGCCGTTACACCACTCCCGCGTGCTTCCGGAGTCTAGGAGCACCCGTGCGGGCGCTCCGGGAGGACCGTCACCGCGCTGACCTGCGCCGCGTCTGGCAGGCTGTCGCCGTGCCCCGCGACCCACGACAGATCCAGCTCGAGATCGATGCGGCCCGCGAGTCGCTGGCCGCCACCCTGGACCAGATCGCCTACCGCAGCAGCCCCACGCGCCTGAAGGCCCAGGGCAAGGACGCCGTGCAGCGCTTCCTGCAGACGCCCGCCGGTCAGGCCACGATGGGCGCCGTCGGGCTCCTGGTCACGCTGGTGGTGGTGCAGAAGGTCCGGCACCGCAAGGCCGCGGCGCCGCCCAAGCGGAACCGTCGGCCCGTCGTGGAGAAGAAGGTCCAGTACCGCACGCGCTGATCGCCGCCCGACACGACGAGACCGGCCCGTCCCCCTGGGGGACGGGCCGGTCTCGTGGTTCTCGGGTGCTCGGCCGGGTCAGGCGCTGGTCGCCCGGTGGCGCACCAGGGGCAGGACGACCGTCTCCAGCACCTCGTCGACGAAGGCCTCGTCGACCGGGCGGTGGGTGAGCAGCCAGCGCTGCACGAGGAGCGCGCTGATGGTCTCGGCGGCGACCGAGGTGCGGAACGACGGGTCGAGCTCGCCGCGCGCCTCGGCGTTCTGCCACACCTGCTCGAAGGACTGCTGCCACACGGCCAGCGGACCCTTCTCGAACGCCTCGGCCAGCGCCGGGTGACGCGGCACGGTCGACAGCAGGGAGAGGGTGGCCGCGCCCGTCGGGCCGTTCACGACGCCGACGAGGGAGTGCATGATCTCGCGCAGGTCGCCCTCGAGGGAGCCGGTGTCGGGGCTGTGCGCCTCGGCGCGGTTGAGGTCGGAGATCGTGTCGACGACCAGGTCCTGCTTGGTGCGCCACCGTCGGTAGATCGTCGCCTTGCCCACGCCGGCCTCCGCGGCGACCGCATCCATGGTCAGCGCGCCGTAGCCCACGTCGGCGAGCAGGCGGAGGATCGCCGCGCGGATCACGCCGTCCCGGCTGGGATCGCGCGGCCGGCCGCCACGACTCGGACGAGCGGCTTCTGCGGTGGGGAGAGCGGCCATGGGCGAAACCTTAGACATTCAAGTTGTGAACTCGCTGGGAGTCCCCTGCGAGTACCCCCGGAAGAGCGTTCCGATACCGCCGCGCGCCTGTCCCGTGTGCCCGTGCGCGTGAGTCACCCTGTCCTCCGTGGGAACCATCTGCGGCGGCGTCTGCGGGTGCCGCCAGAACTGGGAGGTGCCCGGGCGGGCGGGTCGTGCGCTGCTGGCGACGTCGATCGGGCACGTGCTGCCGCACGTGGCCCGCACCGCCAAGGCGCTGGGCCTCACCGTCTACTCCGCGCCCCAGCTGGTCGACGTCGTCGACGACCGGGGTGGACGGGGTCTGGAGCGGCTGTTCCAGAAGCTGGCGCGGGAGCTGACCGCCGCCGAGACCGAGGCGGTGCGGGTCGCCACCGACCCGCCGGACGACGGCGCCGCGCTGACCGCCCGGCTACTGACCGCGCCCACGCTGGCCGTGGAGCTGGCGCGCCGCGGCGTCACGGTCGAGGTCGGCGTCCTGGCCGAGGCCGAGTTCTGGTCGGTGTACCAGCCGATCGTCTCGCTGGCCGACCGCTCCGTCGTCGCGCACGAGGCGCTGCTGCGCGGGCTGGTCGACGGCCGTGAGGTGGGCGGCGGGGACCTGTTCTTCGTGGCCGAGTCCGCCGGCTGGCTGCACCGGCTGGACCGCATCGGCCGGGAGTCCGCCATCGCCGGCGCAGTGCCGTGGCTGGGCGAGGACGACCTGTTCATCAACTTCAACCCCGCCTCGATCTACCGGCCGCAGGTCTGCCTGGCCAGCACCGAGCAGGTCGCGCACGACGCCGGCATCGCACCGACCCAGCTGGTCTTCGAGGTGGTCGAGTCGCACGCCATCGCCGACCGCGGGCACCTGGTCTCGGTGCTGGAGCACTACCGCTCGCTGGGGTGGCGCGTCGCGCTCGACGACGTCGGCGCCGGCTGGAACAGCCTGTCGCTCCTCGCCGCGGTCCGGCCCGACGTGGTGAAGCTGGACAAGGGGCTGGTGCAGGAGCTGCCCGACGACGGTGCCCGCACGGTGCTGAAGGCGGTGACCGACCTGGCCCACCAGCTGGGGGCGGTGGTCGTGGCCGAGGGGATCGAGACCGAGCGGCTGGCCGAGGAGGTGACCGCGCTGGGGGCCGACATGGGCCAGGGCTGGCTGTTCGGCCGGCCGGTACGCCCCGAGCCGCCCGCCGAGGAGCCCGAGGGTCGCTGGCAGCCCGTGGCGCGGACCCGCTGACGCCGTCGCCGGTCAGCCCAGGGCCCAGCCGGTGAGCACCGGCCGGCCGTGCTCGTGCCCCAGGACTCCGTACCGGCCGGCGGGCAGCGCGAACAGCGCCCCGGCCTCGGGCTCCAGCCCGAGCCAGCGGGCCGTCAGCACCCGCAGCACGTGGCCGTGGGCGACGAGCGCGACGTCGCCGTCGGGAAGGCGGTCACGGACCCGGTCGAGGACCCGGTCGACCCGGGCTCCGACGTCGGCCAGCGTCTCGCCGGGGACGTCGGCGTCGGCCGTGCCGTCCCGCCAGATCGACCACTCCCGGCCCAGCTCCTCGCTGATCTCGGCAGTGGTGCGGCCCTCGTAGCCGCCGTAGTCGAGCTCGACGAGGTCGCCGTCCACCGCTGTGGCGGTCAGGCCGGCCAGCTCGGCGGTCCGCCGGGCCCGCTGGAGCGGGCTGACCCGCACCTCGGCGAAGCTGCGTCGGCCCAGCGCCGCGCGCAAGGAGCGGGCCTGCTCCTCGCCCTCGGGCAGCAGCGGCAGGTCGGTGGCCCCGGTGTGCTGGCCGCTGCGGCTCCACTCGGTCTGCCCGTGCCGCAGCACCACGAGCTCTCCCAGCTGTCCACCGACGATCTCGCCCACGTCGTCCATCGAACACGCCCGTCCGGGAACACGCGCGGTGGCTGCCGCGCTGGCTCCCGGCATGACCACCGCACAGCTCAGCGACACGTTCAGCATCGGCGGAGACCTCCCCGTCCACCGGCTCGGCTACGGCGCCATGCAGCTGCCCGGCCCCGGCGTGTGGGGCGAGCCGGCCGACCGGGCCGCCGCCGTCCGCGTCGTGCAGGCCGCCGTCGAGCAGGGCGTGGACTTCATCGACACCGCCGACTCCTACGGCCCCGAGGTCAGCGAGCAGATCATCGCCGAGGCGCTGCACCCCTACCCCGAGGGCCTGGTCATCGCGACGAAGGCCGGGCTGACCCGCCAGGGCCCGGGCATCTGGACGCCGGTCGGCCGGCCCGCCTACCTCAAGCAGCAGGTCGAGCTCTCCCTGCGGCACCTGAAGGTCGACCGCATCGACCTCATCCAGCTGCACCGCATCGACGCCGAGGTGCCGCTGGCCGACCAGCTCGGCGCCTTCGCAGAGCTCAAGGAGCAGGGCAAGGTCCGGCACATCGGCGTCTCCGAGGTGTCGGTGGATGAGCTGGAGGCGGCGCGCGGGATCACCGAGATCGTCAGCGTGCAGAACCTGTACAACCTGACCACCCGCCAGAGCCAGGACGTCCTGGACTACGCCACCGCCGAGGGCATCGCCTTCATCCCGTGGTTCCCGATCGCCACGGGTGACCTGGCCGCCCCGGACAGCCCGGTGGCGGACATCGCCCGCGAGCTCGACGCCACTCCCTCGCAGGTGGCGCTGGCCTGGCTGCTGCAGAAGTCGCCGGTCATCCTGCCGATCCCGGGCACCAAGTCGGTCGACCACCTCACCGAGAACCTCGGTGCGGCTCGGCTGACCCTGTCCGACGAGGACATGGCCCGCCTGGACGCGCTGGCCTGAGCCGCCGCCCGCCCGGGCATAGGAAGCTTTACCCGCGTCCAGCCACCCCCGGATGCAGGTAGAGCTTCCTATGCCTCACCGGCGCGGCGGGACCCCCGACGCGACGGACGGCTGAGGCACGCGTCACCATGGCCTGCGTGGACGCCGAGGACTTCCGCCAGGTCAAGGACGCCGTTCGACAGCTGATCCGCGAATCGGTGCTGCCCCGCGAGGAGCAGATCGAGGACGAGGACCGCATCCCCGACGACCTGCGGGCGCAGGCCGCGGAGATGGGCCTGTTCGGGTACGCGCTGCCCGAGGACTACGGCGGGCTCGGCGTCACGATGAGCGAGGACGTCGAGCTCGCGATGGAGTTCGGCTACACGACGCCGGCCTTCCGCTCCCTCTTCGGCACGAACAACGGCATCTCCGGCCAGGTGATCGCGAAGTTCGGCAGCGAGGAGCAGAAGAAGAAGTACCTGCCGCGCCTGTCGGCCGGTGAGCTCATCGGCTCCTTCGCGCTCACCGAGGCCGGGGCCGGCTCCGACCCCTCCGCGCTACGCACCAGCGCCCGCCGGGACGGCGACGAGTGGGTCATCAACGGCAGCAAGCGCTACATCACCAACGCGCCGATTGCCGACCTGTTCGTCGTCTTCGCCCGCACCGACCCGGAGCAGAAGGGCGGCCGGGGCATCTCCAGCTTCGTCGTCGAGACGACGACGCCGGGGGTCACCGTCGGCCCCAAGGACGCGAAGATGGGCCAGGCCGGCGCCTGGACCAGCGAGGTGTTCTTCGACGACGTGCGGGTGCCCGCCGACGCGCTGATCGGCGAGGAGGGCCGCGGCTACGCGAAGGCCCTCACCGTGCTCTCCCGCGGCCGGCTGCACATCGCCGCGCTCTGCGTCGGCATGGCGCAGCGGGTGCTCGACGAGTCGGTCGCCTACGCCGCCACCGCCAAGCAGGGCGGGGCGCCGATCGGCCGCTTCCAGCTGGTCCAGGGGATGCTCGCCGACATGCACGCCGAGCTGCTCGCCGGCCGCAGCATGGTGCGCGACGTCGCCGCCCGCTACGACTCCGGCGAGGACACCTCGGTCGGGCCGTCGTCGGCGAAGCTCTTCTGCACCGAGATGGTGGGCCGCGCCGTCGACAAGGCCGTGCAGGTGCACGGCGGCATGGGCTACCTGCGGACGACGCCGGTGGAGCGCTTCTACCGCGACGCCCGGCTGTTCCGGCTCTACGAGGGCACCAGCGAGGTGCAGCGGGTCATCATCGGCGGCGCGCTGCTGCGTGAGGCCGGCATGGCACGTGGCTAGGCCCGAGCTCACCGACGACGAGCGCGGGGTCCGTCGCGAGGCGGCGGCGGAGCTCGGTGAGGCCCTGCGCGAGCTGGTCGACGCCGCCGTCCGCACCGAGGTGCCGGTCGACCGGCTGGGCGAGGCGACCCGGGCCGCGCGCGAGCTGACCGCGCTGCTGTCGGAGGACCTGCGCGAGGTGCACGAGATCGCCTCGGTGGACGACCCGGAGACCGGCCAGCGGTGGTACAGCCCGGTGTACGGGCCGGGCAGCCCGGTCGCGCCGCCGATGGTCGTCGAGGACTTCCCGGCCGAGGGCCGCTGCGTCGGCCGGGTCACGATCGGCAAGAAGCTGGAGGGCCCGCCCGGGCTGGTGCACGGCGGCGTCGTCGCCACCCTGCTGGACCACGTGCTGGCGCGCTCCGCGCGCGGCGCCGGTCACGGCGGGCTGACGGCGACCCTCTCCGTCACCTACCGCCGCCCGGTGCACCTGGGCGTGCCGCTGGTGGTGACCGGTCAGCTCGTGTCGGTCGACGGCCGACGGGCCACCGCGACCGCCCGGTTGGTGGCCGAGGACGACCCCGCGACCACGCTGGCCGAGGGGGAGGCGCTCCTGGTCGCCCTGCGCGCGGAGCAGGCCTCGGAGGTCTTCGCGAGGACCGGGCGGCCCGTCGCCGGCTGGACCAGCCGCGGCTGACGGTGGCGCCGCGGCGTCAGGCCGTCCGTGCCCCGGTGGCCACCGGTTCGCCTGCGCCCACAAGGGTCCACCCCTCGGGCAGGCCATGAACCTCCACCGTGTCGCCGGACGCCTCGATCCGCACCTGCCGCGCGTCCCCGAGATCCAGCCCCTCGACGACCAGCCGCCCCCACGATCCCGGTAGCCGCGGGCGCAGCGCGAGCCGTCGGCGGGGGACGTCGGGCTCCAGACCGAGCAGGGCCCGCACCAGCAGCAGCGGGGCGGCGCTCGCCCACGCCTGCGGCGAGCACGAGGTGGGGTAGGGGACCGGCGGGTCGAACTCCGACCGGGAGAACCCGCAGAACAGCTCCGGCAGCCGGCCGCCGAAGGCCGCGGCCGCGTCGAGCAGCCCCTCGGCCAGGTGCTGCGCCAGCTCGACCGCTCCGGGCACGTGGGCGTACCGGACCAGGCCGGCCACCGCCAACGCGGTGTCGTGCGGCCAGACCGATCCGTTGTGGTAGCTCATCGGGTTGTAGGCGCCCATGTCCGTGGCCAGCGTGCGCAGGCCGAAGCCGCTGTCCATGGTGTCGCCGGCCAGCCGTCGCACCAGCACCGCCGCGTGCTCGTCCGGCACGATCCCGCTCCACAGGCACTGAGCCGCGTTGCTGGTCAGCGCGTCGAGCGGCCGTTTGTCCCGGTCGAGTGCGACGGCGTACCAGCCCCGGTCGGGCAGCCAGAACCGCTCGGCGAACGCCTGCTGCAGCTGCGCGGCCCGGCGGCGCATCCGCTGCGCGGTCAGCGGGTCGCCGAAGGCCTCGGCCAGCTCTGCACGGGCCAGCCGCGCGGCGTAGGCGTAGCCCTGGACCTCGGCGAGGGCGATCGGCGGCTCGCCCAGCCGGCCCTCGGCGTCGTTGATCCCGTCGAAGCTGTCCTTCCAGCCCTGGTTCACCAGGCCGCGGTCGGTGGCCCGCTGGTACTCCAGGAACCCATCGCCGTCACGGTCGCCGTACTGCTCCATCCACTCCAGCGCCGCGTCGGCGGCCGGCAGGAGCTCCCGGACCGCTTCCTCCGGTGCTCCCCACCGCCATGCCTCCGCGAGCAGCGAGACGAACAGCGGCCCGGCGTCGACGGTGCCGTAGTAGTGGCTTCCGCCCAGGGCGCTGTCCCGGTCCGGGCCCAGGCGGAGTTCGTGCAGGATGCGGCCGGGTTCCTCCTCGTTCAGCGGGTCGACCCGCCGGCCCTGCAGCCGCGCCAGCGTCTCGAGCGTGCCGATCGCGAGGGAGGTCTCCAGGGGCAGGGCCATGTAGGCGGTCAGCAGGCTGTCCCGACCGAAGAGGGTCATGAACCAGGGGGCGCCGGCGGCCACGACGGGCCGGTCGCCGAGCTGGTCGCGGATCTGCAGCACGCCCAGGTCCGCCTCGGTGCGCCGCAGCACCTCGGCCAGCACCGGGTGCCCGGCGGTCACGGTCGTGCTGGCGCGCCGCCACTCGCGCAGCTGGTGCGCCGGCCGGCTCGTCTCCATGCCCTGGCCGCGGTCCACCCGCGGGGGCACGACCCGGCCCTGCATCACCGGCTGGACGCTGATCTCGGTGGACCAACTGCCGCGGGGCGGGACCACGACCCGCCAGGTGAGGGCAGCGGGGGTGACGACGGCGTCCCCGGTCGCCGACACCCGCAGCCCGCGTTCGCCGTCGCGGCCGGTGAGGACGAGGATGCCGCCCTCGACCGCCGGGATGACCTCACCGGCGTCGGCGCGGCCGGCCTTGACCGTGAAGAGGTCGGCGAAGTCGGCGCCGAGCCACACCGACAGGGTCGCCGTCGTGGCCTCCGCGCCCAGGTTCCGGAGGGTCACGACCTCGCGCAGCCCGTCGGCCACCAGCCGTTCGCGCACCAGGAGCAGGGTGCTGTCGGCCCGTCCGCCGGACGGCGGGCGTCGCAGGACGAACCGCGCCCCGTAGGTCTCCTCGGGGAGCACCGACAGGGGCTGCGGGACGACGCCGTCGAGTCGCAGTTCCAGCCGGGACAGGACCCGGGCGTCACGGAAGTACAGCCCCTGCACGTCGCCGGGGACGATGTCGCCGGTCCGCGTGGACAGGCAGAAGGTGGAGCCGTCGACCAGGGTGACCAGCCCACCGTCGCCGCCCAGCAGCGCCGGCTCGCTGGCGTTGAGCGGTCCGTCGGTCACTCAGCCCACCTCCCCCAGCAGCGTGCCGACGGCGGCCGGGCCGGCGAGCGGTGCGCTGCGTGCCACGGCGAGCCGGTAGGCCGCCTCGTAGCCGCGGGCCATCGCCTCGGCCGAGAAGTGCTCCGCGACCCGGGCCCGGCAGGCCGCCGGGGCCAGTCCGCGCACCTCGTCGAGCGCCGCCGGGAGGTCCTCGGGGCGCTCGCAGACCAGCCCGGTGACGCCGTGCTCGACCACCTCGGGCACCGCGCCGCCGCGCAACGCCACCACCGGCGTGCCGCAGGCCATGGCCTCGATCATGACCATGCCGAAGGGCTCCTCCCACTGGATGGGGAACAGCAGGCAGCGTGCCCCGGTGAGGAGCTCGCGCTTGGTGCGGGCGTCGGCCACGCCCACCACGTGGTCGGTCTCCCGCAGCCGCGGCGCGACCTCCCGCTCGTAGTACTCCTTCTCGATCGCCTCGCTGCACTTGCCGGCCAGCACCAGCGGGAGCCCCGCCGCGTGCGCCGCCTCCAGCGCCAGGTGCGGCGCCTTCTGCGGGTGGAAGCGACCGAGGAACAGCGCGTACTCGCCCTTGGTCGCGGAGTACGGCCAGGCCTCCAGGCGCAGCGCGTTGTGCACCACGCCCAGCCAGTTCAGGTCGGGCACCAGCTCCCGCTGGCGGTGGCTGATCGCGATGAGGCCGACGTCCTCGCCCAGCTCGCGGTAGAGACGCTCGGCGTCGGCGTCCACCGGGCCGTGCACGGTGAGCACCGTCGGCACGCCGCGAGCCCGCAGCACCGCGGCATTCAACGGCCCGGCCAGGGTGTGGTCGTGGACGACGTCCATGCCTTCGGTGTCGGCGAGCTCGAGCAGGGCCCGCCGGACGGCGGCTGCGTGCACGACCTCCGGAGCCGGCTCACCGAGCCGTTCGGGCACGGGCACGGCCCACAGCGGCCGGAAGCGAGCGCGGGTGCCGGACCGCCCGGCGCCCAGCAGGGTCACCTGGTGCCCGCGCCCGACCAGGCTGTCGGCGAGGTCCGCCACGACGGCCTCGACCCCGCCGTACGCGCCGGGCGGGACCTCGAAGTAGGGCGGCGCCACGAGGGCGATCCGCAACGGGGCACCGGACCGGCGCGCGCCGGCGGCGCTGCCCACGGCGTGCAGCTGGGTGACCGGCTGGGCCGAACCGGTCCCACGGTGTGTCTTGCTGTCGACCAGCACAGGGATCCTCCGCGAAGGATGACTGGACCAGAAGACGGACGACGCTGTCCGGAGGAGCGGCGCACCACAGGCAGCTGCGCTCCTGGTCGTTCTCCTAGCACCTTCGCGGCCGGCGCTCAAGTCGAGGTAGCCGGGAACCCGACCGCGGGCGACCTCCGCGGCGCGGCGACCCGCGAGCGGGCCGGCTGCGGTGCCTCCCCGGCTGCGTCAGTTCGCGCGCGGCCCGGGCGCGTTGGCCGGGTCACCGGCCGGGTCCAGCTCCGGGCCGCCCGCCGGGCGCAGCAACGGCCCGGGGGCTCCCACACCGGTGCCGAGCGCGGCCACGAACTGCCGCAGCACGTCGTCGCCGGCGTGGAACGGGGCCCAGTCGAGCAGCTTGCGCGCCCGGGCGGTGTTCAGCGCGGGCGCCTGCGTGCCGATGTCCACCCAGCCGGGCTCGGTGGGCACCACGTGCGCGGTGAACGCCGCGTGCAGCCCGGCGCGCACCGCGAACGCCGGGGTGGGGATCCGCACCGAGCCGAGGGCGCGGGCCAGCGCGTCGGCGTCCATCAGCGGCTCGGCCGCCAGGTTGAACGGGCCGGGGGCACGGCGGTCGAGCATCCGCTCGAGGGCGTCGGCGACGTCGTCGGCGTGCACGAACGAGAGGGCCAGCGCGGGCAGGGGGAGCGGGAGCAGCCGGGCGACCGCGCCGGGCAGCATGCGCGCGGCCCCGAACAGCAGGGGCCCCAAGAAGTAGCGGCCGATCTCGCTGCTGGCCTCCGGCTGCAGGACGAAGGTGGGGCGGACGACGGTCAGCGTGGTGTCCGGGTGCCGGGTGAACACCTCGCGGACCACCCGCTCGGCCTCGGACTTGTCGCGGCTGTACTGCGCGCTCGGGATGCCGGTCGTCGGCCAGTCCTCCGTCACCCGCTGCCCGCGCGCGCCGGCGGCGTAGGCGCCGATCGAGCTCATGTGCACGAACTGGCCGACCCCGGCGGCCGCCGCCGCGCGGGCCACCCGCCGGGTGCCCGCCACGTTCACCTCGCGCAGGCGATCGGGCTGCCGGCCCGGCTGCAGCGCCCAGGCCAGGTGCACCACCGCGTCGGCTCCCTCGACGAACTCGGCGATCTGCGCCTCGCTCGCGGCCTCCCCCAGGTCGGCGGAGTGCCAGCGGACGCCGTCGTACGGGGGCGTCGCCGGCGGCCGGCGCCGGGCCAGCCCGCGGACCTCGGCCACGCCGGCCCTCGGGTCGGTGAGCCGACGCAGGAGGGCGGTGCCGACGTTGCCGCTGGCTCCGGTGACGGCGATGGTGCGGCCGGAGAGCTGGCCGGGGGAGAGGTTCGGCATGTCCTGCGGCTACCCGTCCGCCCCCGCGCCAACCGGCGCGCCCCGCGATCAGCCGGTCGAGCGGGCGGGGTCGGGCGAGGTGGCGTCGTCGTCGAGTGACCGGCCCCGTAGCTCGGGCAGTGCCCACGCCGCGATCGCGGCCACCACGAAGAAGACGGCGAAGGTGGCGAACACCAGCCCCGTGCCCCCGGCGTCGACCAGCAGCGGCACGCACAGGGGCGCGGCGATGGAGGCCAGCCGGCCGAAGCCCGCGGCGGCGCCGGCGCCGGTCGCCCGCAGCGCGGTCGGGTAGATCTCCGGTGTCACCGCGTAGAGGGCACCCCAGGCGCCGAGGTTGAAGAACGACAGCACCATCCCGGTCACGAGCACCGCGGTGTCGCCGTCGGCGGCCGCGAACAGCCCGGCGCCCAGCGCGGAGCCCAGGAGGAAGGTGGCCAGCGTCGGGCGGCGCCCCCACTTCTCGATCAGGTAGGCCGCCAGGGCGTACCCGGGCAACTGGGCGATCGTGATGATCAGCGTGTACTGGAAGGACCTCACCAGGGAGAAGCCCTCGTTGAACAGCAGCGTCGGCAGCCAGATGAAGGCGCCGTAGTAGGCGAAGTTGATGCTGAACCAGACGATCCAGAGCGCGGCCGTCCGGCGGGCGGTGCCGGCCGCCCAGAGGGCACCGACACCCGGCGGGGTGGCCGGCGGTGCGGGGGGCGGCGACGCGACCGGCGCGACGTCCGCGGCGCGCTCGAACCGGCGCACCGTCGCCTCGGCCTCGTCGGTGCGACCGCGCAGCTCGAGGAAGCGCACCGACTCGGGCAGCCCGCGGCGGACGACGACGGCGTAGAGGGCGGGCACGGCCCCGATCGCGAGCGCCCAGCGCCAGCCGTCGTCGCCGACGGGGACGACGAAGTAGCCGATGAGCGCGGCCAGCGTCCAGCCCACCGCCCAGAACGCCTCCAGCAGCACGACCACCCGGCCGCGCACCCGCGCCGGGGCGAACTCGCTGACCAGGGTGGAGGCGACCGGCAGCTCCGCGCCCAGCCCCAGGCCGATGAGGAACCGGAAGACCAGCAGCGCACCGACCGACCACGACAGCGCCGCGGCGCCCGTGGCCACCCCGAAGACGAGCAGGGTCAGGGCGAACACCTGGCGGCGGCCGAACCGGTCGGCCAGCAGACCGCCGAGCGTGGCGCCCAGCGCCATGCCCACGAAGCCGATCGACCCGATCCACGAGACCTCGCTGTTCGACAACCCCCACTGCGCGACGAGCGCGGTCATCACGAACGAGATCAGGCCGACGTCCATGGCGTCCAGCGCCCACCCGATGCCCGAGCCGACCACCAGCCGGCCGTGCTCACGGGTGACGGGCAGCCGGTCGAGGCGCTCGGCCCGGGTGGCGGTGGTCCTCGGTTCGGCGGTCATCGCGGAGGAAACTACCCCGGCGTGCACGCGAACCGGGGCGGGGCGCCGCAGGTGCGGGCCCCGCCCCGGATCAGGACGGTCGTCGGATCGCTCAGCTGCTCAGGCGTGCCTTGAGCAGGGCCTTCCCCTGCTCGCCACCCTTGCGGCTCTCGTTCTGCGCCTTGCGGAAGAACTCCGCGAGCTCCTGGTCCCCGGCGCGCTCGGCGTCCTGGATGTAGGCCTCGAGGCGCAGCGCGTTGCTGAGGCTGGCCTCGGTGAACCAGATCAGGTTGTAGTCCTTGTCGGCGGTGCCCGTGACGCGACCGGTTTCCGTGGTCGACGTGGTCATCAGGTCGTCCCCTTCCCTCGGTGTCGGTTACCGGACGCTCCGGGGCTACCCCGCAGCCGGGGCGCCGAACAGCCCCATGCCGACTTTCGGGCCGCCGATCCGGACGGTGGCGCGGGGGCGGCGCAGCGCTCAGCCGCGCACGTGGGCGGTGACCAGCTCGGCGGTCCGCTCCGCGGCGAGCTCCGGGATCCAGTGCGTCACGTCGTCGAGGACCTCGAGCCGGTACGGCGCCTCGACGAAGCGGGCGGTGTCCTCGGTCGCGGCGCGGCCGAGGAACGCGTCCCCGGTGCTCCACACGTGCAGCGTCGGCACCCGCACCGTCCCGACCGGGTCGCGCCCGCTCCACGGCAGGGCCCGGTACCAGTTCAGGGCCGCGGTCAGCGCACCCGGTTCGCGCATCCGCTGCGCGTACCGGTCGACGGCGTCCTCGGGGAGGCCGCCGTGCCGCAGCATTCTCCGCAGCGCGGCGCCGTCGCCGGCGAGCAGCAGCCGCTCGGGCAGCACGGGCAGCTGGAACACCCCCACGTAGTAGGAGCGCAGCGCCTGGTCGCTGGTCACCACGGCGCGGGCCATCGCGGCGGGGTGCGGTACGGAGAGCGCGGTCAGCGTGCGCACCCGGTCGGGGTGCCAGGCACCCAGCGCCCAGCCGACGATGCCGCCCCAGTCGTGGCCCACCACGTGCGCGGACTCCAGGCCGGCGGCATCGAGCAGGGCGAGGACGTCCCCTGCCGTCTCGCGCAGCCGGTAGTCCGCCCGCCCGCGCGGCCGCGCCCGGGGCGAGTACCCGCGCTGGTCGGGCGCCAGGGTGCGCAGGCCGTGCTGGTGCAGCGCCGGTGCCACCCGGTCCCAGGCGGTGGAGTCCTGCGGGAAGCCGTGCAGGAGGACGACGGGGTCGCCGTCGGTCGGTCCGGCGTCCCGGACGTCGAAGGTCAGGCCGTTCCGGTCGAAGCTGTCCACACCCCGACTGTGCCCCGAAGCCCGCCCTCGCGCACCGGGGGAGCGGAGCGGGCGCGCCCCCGGTCGATCGGGGACCATGGGCCGGTGACCGCCACTCCTGTCGAGATGATCGTGCTGGTGGACGAGGAGGGTCTGGCGATCGGCACGATGCCCAAGCCACAGGTGCACCACGGCGAGACGCCGCTGCACCGCGCGTTCTCCGCCTACCTCTTCGCCGACGACGGCCGGCTGCTGATCACCCGCCGGGCCGAGGACAAGGCGACGTTCCCGGGCATGTGGACCAACACCGTCTGCGGTCACCCGGGGCCCGGTGAGGACGACGGGGATGCGATCGCCCGACGCGCCGGCTTCGAGCTGGGCCTGTCCGTCGCCGACGTCCGCCCCGCCCTCCCGGGCTACCGGTACCGGGCGGAGTTCCGCGGCGTCGTCGAGAACGAGATCTGCCCGGTCTACGTCGGGCGCTTCACCGGGTCCCCGGCGCCGGAGCCCAGCGAGGTGGCCGAGTGGGCGCTGCTGGACTGGGCTGCGTTCCGCCGGCGGCAGGAGACCGAGGGCGACGCGTGGTCCCCGTGGTGCCGTGAGCAGGCGAGGCTCATCGAGGAAGCGGGCCTCCACCGCATCTGACCGCGGCCCCGGAAAGGCGCGGTCGGTCACCCCTGCCGGCCCCGACCTGCGCTGCCGGCGGTTGTCGGCGAGGCTGTCGGCGACGGACGCGCACCGACGACCGAGGAGCTGCCGTGGAGGCGTCGTTGAAGGGCCGGGTCGCACTGGTGACCGGCGGGGCCAGCGGGCTCGGCCGGGCCACGGCGCTGGCGCTGGCCGAGAGCGGCGCGCACGTGGTGGTCGCCGACATCGACGCGTCGGGCAGCGAGGAGACGCGGTCGCGGGTGGTCGCCGCGGGCGGCTCGGCGGAGGTCGTCCCCCTGGACGTCACCCAGGACGAGAGCCGGCGGGCCGTCGTCGCCGACCTGTTCGACCGGCACGGCGACGCGTTCGACGTCCTGGTCAACGTGGCCGGCATCGACCGGCCGGGCTACATCACCGACATCGACCTCGCCGACTACCAGCGGGTGCAGGCGGTCAACTGCGAGGGCCCGATCTTCCTGACCAGCGAGTTCACGAAGCGGGTGCAGCACCTGCCGGAGGGGCGCACCGCCGACGTCGTGCACGTGGTGTCGCTCTCGGCGATCACCTCGGGCAGCGGGGCGATCGCCTACAACGGCTCCAAGGCGGGGTTCCTCAACGCGATCCGCTGCATCCAGCGGGAGCTGCGGGAGAAGGCCGTGCGGCTGGACGACGGCACCGAGCGGCCGTTCCCGTGCCGGGTGCAGAGCGTCATCCCCGCCGCGATGGACACCCCGATGATGGAGCAGTGGGGGATCCCCGGGCACCTGATGATGCCGCCGTCGGCGGTCGCCGAGGCCATCTGCACCCTGCTGCTCCTGCACCCGGCGGCGTTCGTCCCCGAGATGCAGATCGTGCCCCGGCTCGAACCGAACTTCCCGCGCTGACCGACCATGAGGAACTGCCGCATGAACGCCCCGGACGACCCCACGCCGGACACCGCGATGGCGTCGGGCTCCGACGCGGGCAGCCCCGGCGGGCGGCTGGGCCCCGGTGACCTGGCACCCGACGAGGAGCGCCTGCTGGCCGCGCTGGAGCAGAGCCGCACCGCCGCCCCCGAGGACCCCGTCGCCGTCGTCCGCGCGGCCGAGGACGAGCGCCCGCTGCCGTCGGACGGCGGCCCACCCGACGACGGGCTGACGCCCCGTTTCACCGCCCCGGGCGGGAGCTGAGCGGCCGGCTCAGCCCGGTGGGGGCCGGAGCCGGGCGGCGACGAGCGCGACGTCGTCCTCCCCGCCCTCGGGCAGCAGCCGGTCGATGAGCGCGTCGCACATCTCGGTCACCGGTAGGTGGCGCAACTCGGCGAGCGCGCGGCCGAGCAGCTCGACGCCGTCGTCGAAGACCTGGTCGCGGCGCTCGACCAGCCCGTCGGTGTAGAGCAGCAGCGTGGCGCCGGGGGGGACCACCGTCTGGTGCTCCGCGCGGACGGCGGAGGGGTCCACGCCGAGGAGCAGGCCGGGTCGGTCGGGCACCAGCAGCTGCTGCGTGCCGTCGGGTGCGACCAGCAGCGGCGGGAGGTGCCCGGCGCTGGCCCAGCGCAACCGGGTGCGGTCGTCGGCCGAGCCCGCCGGCCGGTCGAGCCGCCCCACGAGCACCGTGGCCAGGGCGCCCAGGTCCAGCCCCTCGATCGCCGCGTCCAGCCGGGACAGCACCTCGGCGGGACCGGCCGCGCTGTCGTAGGCGATGCCACGCAGCAGGCCGCGCAGCTGGGACATCGTCGCCGCGGCCTCGGTGTCGTGGCCCACGACGTCGCCGATGACGAGCACCGTCGAGCCGTCGGGCTGCTGGAAGACGTCGTACCAGTCGCCGCCGACCTGTGCCTCCCGCGCGGCCGGCACGTACCGCACGGCCACCGCCAGGTGGTCGGGCTCGGGCGGGTCGGAGAGCAGGCTGCGCTGCAGCGTCTCCGCGGCGCGCACGATGCGGCGCGACCGCGCGTACAGCGCCTCCAGCAGGTGGGTGCGCAGTTCGGCGGCCTCGCCCTGCTCCTGCGGCGTCCACGACTCGGAGCGGCCGCGGACGGTCTCCCGCCAGCGCTCGAAGGACTTGCGCGGGCTGAGCCGGACCTCCGCGCCCTCGCGTTCGGCGATCGCCTTGTTGCGGGGATCGCCGCCCCAGTCGATGTGCCGCACCGCCTCGCCGCGGAACCAGAGCACGTACTGGCCCTCCGGTAGCGGGATCACGAGCACGCCGCAGGCCGGGCCGACCGGGCCGAGGCCCGGCGCGGCGGCGGCCAGCGCGTCGGTGGCGACGACGTCCTCGCCGCGGGCGGCGGCCCACCCGGCGATGGCGTCGGCCAGCCCGGGCCGCAGCCCGGCGCCGGCGGTGCCCCGGGCGCCCTGCAGGTTCACCACGACCCCGTCGGCGGCCAGCAGGTCCAGCAGGCTGGGGGAGCCCAGCACCGTCTCGGTGAGCGGGCGCTCCTCGTCCATGGCGGCGGCGGTCAGCCAGGCCAGGGTGGAGCGCACCCGCAGGGCGCGGTCGAACTCGTCCTCCTGCGCCCGGTCGGTCAGCCGCAGCGAGAGGGTGGAGCCGAGGAACTCCGCGGCGGCGCGGGTGGCGTAGGGCGGGGCGTGCGGTCCGCTGTAGTGGTGGCAGGCGATGAGCCCCCACAGCCGGTCGCCGCGCAGCAGGGAGATGGACATCGAGGCGTGGACGCCCATGTTGCCCAGGTACTCGACGTGGATCGGCGAGACGCTGCGCAGGGTGGAGAACGTGAGGTCCAGCGGCCGGCCGGTGACCGGGTGGACGGTCGGACGGAGGGGGGCGGGGGCGTACCCGACGTCGGAGATCAGCCGGATCCAGTTCTTCTCGTACAGCGCCCGCGCCTGGGCGGGGATGTCGCTGGCCGGGTAGTGCAGCCCGAGGAAGGAGTTGAGCTCGGGGGTCTTGGCCTCGGCCACCACCTCGCCGTTGTAGTCGGCGTCGTACCGGTAGACCATCACCCGGTCGAAGCCGGTCAGCGCCCGCACCGCCCGGGCGGTGATGTCGTAGAGCTCCTGCAGCGTCGCGGCCCGGTTGAGCTCGCCGACCGTGCCGCGCACGGCCTGGTAGGTGTTCGGGAAGGAGAACGGCCGCGGTCCGCGGGCCGGCTCCAGCTCGACGACGAGGGTGGTGACCGGCGCCGACTCCCCGGGGGTGGCGTCGGGCCCGGCGTCCACGGCGCGGACCGGCCCGGGGTCGATCACCGTCCGGTGCAGGAGGGCGTCCACGGGCAGCGGCTCGCCGCCGACGTCGAGGGTGACCTCGACCGGGTTGCGCTCGCGCAGGTCGCCGAAGGCGCTCGCGGAGCGGATCACCGCGGCGGCCGGTGCCGCGCCGATGACCTCGGCCAGCGGCCGGCCCAGCGCGCGCCGCCAGTCCACGCCCGTGAGGTCGGCCAGGTTCTCCGACACCTGCTGCACGATCCAGTCGGGGTCCCGGACGGCGATCAGCACCCCCCGCGGCTGGATGCTGCCCGGGATGTGGATCGGCTCGCGCTCGCAGTTGGTGAGGTCGACCGGGTCGCCCGGGGCCAGCAACCCGGCCCCGCGCTCGACGTCGGTCACCCCCGGGCCTGCTGTCGGGCAGCGGGGCGGCACCACGCGGCGAGCACGCGGAACGTCTCGCGCGCTGCGGCGACGACCCAGTCGGCGTCGCCGCCCGCGTCCACGTGCGCCCGCGTGACCCGGCGGTAGGCGGCCCACATCGCCCCCGTGTCCTCGCCGTAGGGGGAGAAGGCGCGGATGCGGACGCCGGCCAGGCGGGGGAGCGCCGCGAGGTGTCGGTCGATGAACGTGCCGCCGAGGGTCGAGCCCTCGAGCACGTAGAGCCGGCCCAGGGCCTCGTCGGTGCCCGGGACGGCCGGCAGCTCCGGCGCCCCGGCGGGAACCGGCACGCCCAGCGCCGCGAGGTCCGCGGCGAAGAGATCGGCCCGGCGGCGGCGGGCCCAGTCCACGGTCGCGGCGTCCGCGGGGTGCTGCGTGGCCCAGGTGTCGAGGCCCCGCTCGGCCGCCGCCCAGAAGCCGTGCATCAGGCCGAGGACGTGCGCCAGCCGCTCCCGGTCGAGCTCCGGGTCCAGCAGCTCCAGGGTGTCCTCGAGGAGCTGGTGCTCCTCCGCCGTGCCGGTGCGCAGCGCGCGCAGCACGTCGTCGTGCCCGCCGCGGGGGTCCACCGGCGCAACCATCTCTCCCGCAGCCATCGCCCCGAGCCTAGGCGACCGGCGGCCGTCACGAGCGGGCCGGCCGCGGGCCGCCGGACAGCCGGGCCGCGCGCAGCCCGGCGTGCAGCAGCAGCCGGGCATCGCCGTCGGCGAGGTCGAGACCGGTCAGCGCCGCGATCCGGCCCAGCCGGTAGTACAGCGTCTGCCGGTGGATGTGCAGCGACTCCGCCGTCCGGGAGGCGCTGCCGGCGCAGTCCAGGAAGGTCTCGGCCGTCGTGGTCAGCACCGGGTCGGCGAGCAGCGGCGCCAGCAGCGGATCGGGGCCCGGTAGTGCAGTGACCGGCCGCCACCCGCCGAGCTCGCCCCAGTGGGCGACCGGGAAGAACCGGTCGACGACGGCGGCGACCCGTGCCGCGGCGCGGGCCTCACCCCACTGGCCGGGCAGGTCGTCGGCGCCGCGGCGGGCCGACGAGACGCCCGCCGTGCTGCCCACCGGCAGGGTGGCCAGCGTCGCGGCGGCGAGCGCGCCGGCCGGCCGGAGGTCCGTGGGCGTGGGCAGGGGCACCAGGACGGCGACGCCGTCGTCGAGGACCGTCGCCACCGCACCGGCCGCCGGCAACCGCCGCTCCGGCAACGGGCCGCCGTCGGCGGAGGTGAGGGCGACCAGCACCTGGGCGCCCTCGCCGGTCAGCCGGTCGCCGAGCCGCTGGGCGGCCTGCGCCCGGGCCGCCGGGCGGCCGGTCAGCGCGTCGGCGAGCTCCGGCCCCAGATCGTCGGCCGGGCGGCCGGCCAGCACGCGCCCCGCCGCCGCGGCCAGGTCCAGGGCCCGGCGCAGCGCCGGATCGGCGAGATCCCCGGGGTCGATCCGGCCGTCGTCCAGGAGCCAGAGGTACCCCCGGGTACGGCCCTCGTGGCGGACGGGGATCACCAGCCGGGTGAGGACGCCGGCGGCGGGATCGGCCGGCGTCCGCATCGGGCGGGTCGCCGACGCGATGCCGAAGTCCTCGAACCAGCGCCGGGTCTCGGGCGCGGAGCCGCGGGTGAGGATCGACCGGGTGCGGACGGCGTCCATGGGCTCGGCACCGCTGTCGTCGTGCGCGCAGAAGGCCAGCAGCGTGAAGGCGGCGTCCTCCAGGGTGGCGGGGGCGCCGAGCACCCGGGACACGTCGTCGACCAGCTCCTGCAGCTCGTCCCGCACCGCCGTCCCTCCTCGTCGTCGTACAGCTGTATGAGAGCAGACCGGGGAAGTCCGGACATCTGTCCCTGGTCCTGAGGAGGCCGCGTGCCTAGCGTTCGGGGTGCTGGCGTCGTCCGCTCCCGGGAGGTCCCGTGCTGCTCTCCAAGGCCCTGCTGGCCGCCTCCCGACGACCCGCCCTGCGGCGGGCGGTCACCGGCACGCCGACCACCCGCCGGGTGGTCGACCGCTTCGTCGCCGGGGAGTCGCTGGACGACGCCCTCGCCGCCGTCCGCGCGCTGACCGCCGACGGGATCGCGGTCACCCTCGACCACCTCGGCGAGGACGTCACCACCCGCGCCGAGGCCGAGCGCTCCCGCGACGCCTACCTGGCCGCCCTCGACGGGCTGGCCGCCCTGGGCCTGGGCGACGGCGCCGAGGTGACGGTGAAGCTCTCGGCGTTCGGCCAGGCGCTGCCCGACGGGCACGAGACCGCCGTGGACCTGGTGCGGCCCGTGGTGGCGGCGGCCACCGCGATCGGCACGACCGTGACCCTCGACATGGAGGACTCCCGGACCGTCGACTCGACGCTCGCCGTCCTCGCCGAGCTGCGCAAGGAGCACCCCGGCACGGGCGTCGCGCTGCAGGCGATGCTCTTCCGCACCGAGGACGACGCCAAGGCGCTGGCCGTCACCGGCTCGCGGGTGCGCCTGGTCAAGGGCGCCTACGACGAGCCGCCCGCCGTCGCGCACCAGAAGAAGAAGGACGTCGACGCCGCCTACGCGCGCTGCCTGGAGATCCTCATGGCCGGCCCGGGGTACCCGATGGTCGGGTCGCACGACCCCGCCATGGTCGCGCTGGCGCACGAGCTGGCCGCGCAGCACTCGCGGTCGGCGGACTCCTGGGAGGTGCAGATGCTCTACGGCATCCGCCCCGACGAGCAGCGCCGGCTGGCCGCCGCCGGCACCCGCGTCCGCGCCTACGTCCCCTACGGCGCCGACTGGTACGGCTACTTCATGCGCCGGCTGGCCGAGCGCCCCGCCAACGTGGCCTTCTTCCTCCGTTCGCTGGCCACCCGCTCCTGAACCCGTTCGCCGGCCACCCGCTCCAGAACCCCGAGAGGTCCCCATGGACGCCGTCACCCAGGTCCCCCCTCCGCACAACGAGCCAGTGCTCACCTACGCCCCCGGCACGCCCGAGCGCGACGAGCTGCAACGGCGCCTCGCCGAGCTGGCGAGCGCCCCGGTGGAGCTCACCGGCACCATCGGCGGCCGGCAGCGCATGGCGGGCGGCAACCGGTTCGACGTCGTGCAGCCGCACCGGCACGCCGCCGTGCTGGGCACGTCCGCGCACAGCACGCACGCCGACGCGCAGGACGCGATCCGCTGCGCCAAGGAGGCCGCGCCGGCCTGGCAGGACCTCTCCTTCGACGACCGCGCGGCGGTCTTCCTGCGCGCCGCCGACCTGCTGGCCGGGCCGTGGCGGCAGACGCTGAACGCCGCCACGATGCTGGGTCAGAGCAAGACGGCGCAGCAGGCCGAGATCGACAGCGCCTGCGAGCTCATCGACTTCTGGCGCTTCAACGTGCACTTCGCCCGCGAGATCCTCGCCGAGCAGCCGAAGTCCTCACCCGGCGTCTGGAACCGCACCGACCACCGCCCGCTCGAGGGCTTCGTCTACGCGATCACGCCGTTCAACTTCACCGCGATCGCCGGGAACCTGCCGACGGCGCCCGCGCTCATGGGCAGCACCGTGGTGTGGAAGCCCGCGCCCACGCAGCAGTTCGCCGCGCACTTCCTCATGCGCCTGCTGGAGGAGGCCGGCCTCCCGCCGGGTGTGATCAACATGCTGCCCGGCGACGGGGTCGCCGTCTCCGAGGTCGCCCTGGCCGACCGCGACCTCGCCGGCATCCACTTCACCGGGTCGACGCCGGTGTTCCAGCACCTGTGGCGCACGGTCGGGGAGAACATCGCGGGCTACCGCGGCTACCCGCGGATCGTGGGGGAGACCGGGGGCAAGGACTTCGTCGTCGCCCACCCGTCGGCCGACGTCGACGTGCTGCGCACCGCGCTGGTCCGCGGCGCGTTCGAGTACCAGGGGCAGAAGTGCTCGGCGGCGTCCCGGGCCTACGTGCCCCGCTCGGTGTGGGCGCGGCTGAAGGACGACCTCGTGGCCACCACCGAATCGCTGCCGATGGGCGACGTCACCGACTTCTCGAACTTCATGGGCGCGGTCATCGACCGGAAGTCGTTCTCGAAGCTCTCCGGCGTGCTGGACCGGGTGGACGACGACCCGGCGCTGTCGATCGTGGCCGGGGGCACCGCCGACGACGCCGAGGGCTTCTTCGTCCGGCCGACGATCATCGAGGGCACCGACCCGGGCCACGAGGTGTTCACCACCGAGTACTTCGGGCCGGTGCTGGCGGTGCACGTCTACGACGACGCCGACTACGACGCCGTGCTGACCCAGATGGAGTCGGTCGCGCCCTACGCGCTCACCGGTGCGGTCATCGCGCAGGACCGGGTGGCGATCGCGCACGCGCAGAAGTTCCTGCGGCACGCGGCGGGCAACTTCTACGTCAACGACAAGCCCACCGGCGCCGTCGTCGGGCAGCAGCCCTTCGGCGGGGGGCGGGCGTCGGGCACCAACGACAAGGCGGGTGCCAAGCAGAACCTCATGCGCTGGACCAGCAGCCGGTCGATCAAGGAGACGTTCGCGCCCCCGACCGACCACCGCTACCCGTACATGGGCTGACCCGTGCATGTTGATCAGGTGACCTGATCGTCAGGGGTCCTGGCTCAGCGTCGACCGTGAGCCAGGACCCCATACGGTGAGCCAGGACAGCGGGCTCAGGCGACGTCGAGCTCCGACCCCGGCTCCGGACGACGGACGACGGTGAAGCGCCGCGGCCTCGCCTGCGGCGTCGCCAGCATCCGCCGCAGGTCGGCGGTCACCCGCGGCCAGGGAGCGCCCAGGTCGGCCTTGGCGATGCGCACCACGCGGACGTCGAGGCGGCGGACGCGGTCCTCCCGGCGTTTCTCCTCCCAGAGGACGTCGTGCGGTGATCGGCCCCCGTACGGATCGCTGTACTTCACCTGGCCGTCGAACTCGATCGCCACGGCCGCCTCCTCGTACCAGGCGTCGATGCGGGCGATGAGCCCGCGCTCGTCGTGCAGATCGACCTGCAGTTCGGGTCGGGGGAGCCCGGCGGCCAGCAGCGCGAGACGGCCTTCGCTCTCCAGGGGCGACTCCGCCCGTCCGTCGCTGAGACCGACCGCCCGGGCCGCCTGGGAAGCCCCGGTCCGGTGCCGGGCGGAGTGCACGGCGAGCTGCAACGCCGAACGGAGGACGCGGCCCTTGTGCAGAGCGGCGTCCAGAGCGATCACAGTGTCCACCAGGGACCACTCCCGACCGCAGTCGACCAGCGTCCGGGGGACGGAGGTGGTCGCGAACGGCTCGATCCAGGGGACGACGTCCGCCTCGGGGAGCCTGGCCCGGGCGACGCGGTACCCCCGGCCGGCGCGCCACTGGTCGACCGCGGTGACCCGCACGTCTCCACCCGCGGACGCCGGCACGAGCAGCCCGTGACGGCGAGCGGCCGACGCGTGACTGAGCACCGGGCCGGGCGCGAGGCTCATCAGGACGGCGATGCCTGCCATGAGATGGCGGTGGTCAGCGTCCGCCGATCCCCGGCGTGCGGACTCGACGTAGACGCCCTTGCGCAGCCGCGTCCACCGGCGGGTGCGCAGCTCCGTCTTGATGTCGTCGACCGAGTAGCCGGCCGCCAACGCCTCCTGGCTCGTGAAGACTCCGAGACGCCGGTCGGCGCGGCACTGCAGCAGCGGGTGCACCAGAGGAGTCTCACCATTCCGCGAGGTCGCTGGGCCGGGAACGTGGGCAGCCTGTGGACAGCCGCCGTCCTGGCTCACCTCGTGGGGTCCTGGCTCACGGTCGACGCTGAGCCAGGACCCCTAACGATCAGGTCACCTGATCAACATCGCGGGCGGCGGGCCAGTGGACGCGGCCGTCGTCGCCGAGGACCGCGCCGTCGGAGGGGCGGTGCGGACTCTGCCGGCCGTCGGGCATGAGGTGATGCACCGGCGTCGACCGGGCGAGGACGGCGACGTCGGCGACCAGCCGCCGGTGGCAGCGCCACCACACGAACTCGCTGCACATGACCGCCACCGTGCGGTCGGCGGCTGCGGCCAGGACCTCGTCCATCGCGGCGGCGAAGTCCCTCGTGCGGGTGTGGGCCGCGTAGGCGGCGAACTGCGCGACCGTCCACCAGTCGTCGGCGACCGGCTCGCCGGGCGGCAGCCGGCGTCGGCCGCCGAGGCGCTCCTCCCAGCGGTAGCCGATGCCCGCCGCGGGCAGCCACTCCGCCAGGGCCTCCTGTCGCACGTCGGGATTGGTCCGGCTGCCGGGGAACCGGCGCACGTCGACGAGCAGTTCCACGCCCGCGCCGCCGAGCCGGGCCGCCAGCGCGGTGCGGTCGTCGGACCCGTGGCCCACGGTCAGCAGCGGCATGCCCTCCTGCCTACCCGGGCGCGGCCGACCGCGTCTCCCAGGTCATGCTCGAGTGGTGCATGGACTCGCGGGGGCGCGGACGGCCTTGTGGCGCGGACGGGGGATGCAGGGCCTGATAGGTGTCACGCTGCTGGGCTTCGTCAGCTACTGCCTCACCCTGGCGTCCCTCCCGAGCTACGCGGTCGCCGGTGGCGCCACGGAGGGTTCCGCCGGTGTGGTCACCGCGGTCTTCCTGCTGGTCACCATCCTCACGCAGACGGTCGTCCCGGCCCTGACGGCGAGGTTCGGCACCGGGCCGGTGCTGGTCGCCGGTCTGCTGGCGATGGGGCTCCCCGCGCCCTTGTACGTGTTCGACGACAGCGTGCTCTGGATCTCCGCGATCTCCGCCGTGCGGGGCGCCGGGTTCGCCGTCCTGACCGTGCTCGGGGCGACGTCCGCGACGCGCGTGGCCCCGCCAGAGCGGCGCGGGGAGTCCGTGGGTGTCTACGGGCTGGCGATCGCGATCCCGAACCTCGTCGCCATCCCGGCCGGGGTGGCGCTGGTCCTGAACGGGCACATCGGGTGGTTGGCGTGGTTGTCGGCGGCACCCGTGTTGGGGGTGCTGTTCGTACCGATGCTCGTCCGGTCGATCGGGCCGGAAGCACCACCGGGACCGGCAGGAACGGGTTTCGCGGCAGCCCGGGCGGCCTTGGCGCCGTCGGTCGTGCTGTTCGTGGTCACCATGGCCGGGGGTGGTCTGGTCACCTTCCTGCCCATCGAACTCCCGGACGGGGTGCTGGCGACCGTCGCGTTGCTCGTCTTCGGGCTCACCGCAGCGGTCACGCGCTGGGGAGCGGGCCTGCTGGCCGATCGGATGCACAGCCGGATGCTGCTGCCGCTGTCGTTGGGGACTGCGGCAGCCGGGATGCTGGTCACCGCACTCGGCCTGGGCAGTGGCCCGGCGTGGGTCCTGATGGGGGCAGGCATCTGCGGCGCCGGCTTCGGCGCCGTGCAGAACCTCACTCTGCTGGCCGCGTTCCGGCGCGCCGGCGAGGGCGGGACGACGGCCGCCAGCGCCATGTGGAACGCGTCGTTCGACGGTGGGACTGCGAGCGGGGCGCTCGTCATCGGACTGGTGGCCGCCGGCATCGGACTGGACTGGACCTACGCGGCCGTGGGCCTGGTCCTGGCCGTGCTCTGGCCCCTGGCCGTCGTCGCGGCGCGGCCGCGAACTGAGCCCCACGACCGGGTCACTCCTGGGGAAGGACCGTCCGCACGCGGACGACGAAGTCGCGGAACTCGGCCATGAATCCCGATAGAAAGGCTCGGGTGCTGTCATCCAGGACTTCGCCGTCGTCGCTGAAGAGCTCCGGTCGGAACTGGATGTACGCCTCGGTCGCGTTGAATTGTGGCGAATTGCAGTAGCTGAGGATGCTCTTGAGCGATTGCTGGGCCACGGCGGTCCCGATCGCCCCGGGTGACGCGCCGATCATTGCCGAGGGCTTGCGCGCGAAAGAGTTGTCCCCCCACGGCCTGCTGCCCCAGTCGATGGCGTTCTTCAATGCCCCCGGGATGGAGCGGTTGTATTCAGGGGTGACGAAGAGCAGTCCATCGACGGACTCCACGGCTCGCTTCAGCTCACGAGCCTCCGGCGGGAAGTCCCGATCGAGGTCTCGGTTGTACAGGGGCAAGCGCCCGATCGGGACCTCCACCAGCAACAGATCGCTCGGTGCGAGCCGGATCAACGCCGTGGCCAGTCTTCGGTTGATCGACTGGCTCGAAAGGCTTCCGACGAAATAGCCGACCTTCAGCTTCACGTCATGCTCCAGTAGATGTGCGTCGTCCACGGAATCATGGTCCTGGTCGGCGATGGCGCCGACGTGCCGAACCGCGATCGCCGAAAGAGGAAGTTCCTGCCGCGGCCGGTGTGCGGAGAACCGTGCGGGGCAGAGGGCATAGCGGTCTTGCACTACCAACCTAGATCGCGCATCCGGAGGCTCTCGGCCGAGCGCACGATTTGACCCAACCGGGGGACAAGCCGGGCTCTCGCCAAACCTAGTGTCCTGGTCGGCCCTTGACGTGGCCGTTTGTTCGCTAGCGAAGGAGAGACCGTGGCCAGTACTCAACCCGCCATCCGCAAGGTCTTCTCGCAGGTGGAGGTCGTGCACTCGGCTGCTGGTCGAGCCGACGAACGTGGTCCGCTGCGCCGGGTAGCCGTTTGCGCCGTGATGGAGAACCCCTACGCCGGCAAGGGCTACGTCGAGGACCTCAGCGAGCTGGTCGAGTCCTCCGGGTTCATCGGGACCATGCTGGGCGAGGAGGCTGCCCGGCTGCTGGGCGATCCCGTCGAGAGCTACGGGAAGGCCGGGCTGGTCGGCACCGACGGCGAGCAGGAGCACGTCAACGCGGCGGTGACGTCGGTGTTCGGGGACGCCTTCCGAAGCGCCATCGGCGGGGGCAAGGCCTGGATCACCTCGGTCACCAAGGCGGCCACCGCCGGTGCGGTCATCGACGTCCCCCTGGCCTACAAGGACGAGATCTGGGTGCGCAGCCACTACGACGCCCTCGAGGTGCGCATCCCGGACGCTCCGCACCCGGACGAGATCGTCGTGATCGCGGCCGTCGCCAACCGGGGCCGGATCAACGCGCGGGTCGGCGGGATGACCGTCGACGAGGCCCGGCGCGGGGCCGCCCAGTGAACGGCGACATCGCCGTCGTCGGGGCCGGCACCGTCGTCTCCGGCGACTTCCAGGCCCCGGTGCTCGACGGCGTCGACACGGTCATCAGCCGCGGCGGGAAGATCGCCCACATCGGTCGGCGCCAGGACCTGGCGAGCGAGGTGGCGTCGTCCGACGTCGTCGTCGACGCGAACGGCGCGACCATCGCGCCAGGACTCATCGACTCCCACTGCCACGTCGTGCTCGGCGACTACACCCCGCGCCAGAAGACGGTGGACTTCCTCGCCAGCTACGTGCACGGAGGGATCACCAGCGTGGTCTCCCCCGGGGAGATCCACGCGCAGGGTCGCCCGCACAGCGCGGCGGGGGTCAAGGCGCTCGCGATCGCGGCCAGGACCTGCTTCGAGAACTTCCACCCGGGCGGGATGACGGTCCATGCGGGCGCCGTGGTGCTCGAGCCGACGCTGCGGGACAGCGACTTCGCCGAGCTCCAGGCGGCCGGTGTCCGCCTCGCCAAGTTCGGTTTCGGCCTCTACGAGGACCCGGCCGACGGTTACGACCAGGTGCGCGGCGCGCAGGCGCACGGCATCACGGTCATGTGCCACTCGGGCGGTGCCAGCATCCCCGGCAGCAAGCCGATCACGCCCGACCACCTGCTGCACCTGGCGCCCGACGTCTGCGGGCACATCAACGGCGGGCCGACCTCTCTGCCCGCCGCGGGCGTGGACCGCATCATCGAGGAGACCTCGATGGCGCTCCAGCTGGTGCAGGCGGGCAACCTCCAGTCGTCCCTGCGGATCCTGCGCAAGGCCGTCGATGACGGGCAGTTCGCGCGGGTGGTGATCGGTTCGGACACGCCGACCGGTACCGGCGTGATGCCCCTCGGGGTCATCAAGACGGTCGCGGAGCTGTCCTCGTTCTCGGGCCTGGACCCGGCGATGATCTGGGCCGCCGCCACGGGGAACAACGCGCGGGTGTGGGACCTGCCGGCCGGGTTCATCGAGGTCGGGCGGGCTGCCGACCTGGTCGTCCTCGACGCCCCGTGGGGCTCCACCCGCGACGACGCGCTCGGGGCCCTCGCGGTGGGTGACATCCCCGGCATCACCGCGGTGGTCACCGGAGGCGAGCTACGCAACCTGACCAGCCGGAACACCCCCCGCGCGGCACGTCTGGCGTCGGTGACCCCCGACATGCCGCACCTGAGCGCCGCCGGCCACTGAGCCGCCCGTCCACGCCACCTCTCGAGTTCGGAGGACCCACCCATGGGCTATCGGATGGTCTTCGACCGCACCAAGTGCCAGGGATACGCCAACTGCCTCATCGAAGCGCCGGAGATCTGGGACTTCGACGAGGACGAGGACATCGCCGTTCTCCGCCAGGAGATGCCGGGTGACGAGCTCCGCGCGAAGGCGGACGCCTCGGCGCGGGGCTGCCCGGCCCACGCGATCACCGTCGAGAGCGTCCCCGAGTGAGACGTATCGCGATCGTCGGCGCCTCGCTCGCCGGCGTGAGTGCGGCCGAGGGGCTGCGCGACCGGGGGTTCGACGGGGACATCACCGTGGTCGACGCGGAGGCGGGGCTCCCGTACGACAAGCCACCCCTGTCGAAGAAGGCCCTGCTCGACTCGAGCGCCGACGGCGAGCTGCCGCTGCACCCGGAGTCCTGGTACGACGAACGGGGCATCGGTCTGCGACTGGGGCGCCGCGTCCTGTCGATGGACGGGTCGAGCCGGTCGCTCCAGCTCGACGGTGGCAGCGAGCTCGGGTTCGACGGGCTGGTCATCGCGACCGGATCCGCGGCGCGCGAGCTCCCCGTCCCGTGCGGTGAGCCGTCCCGCATCCACCGCCTCCGGACCTGGGAGGACAGCCGGCGGCTCCGGGCGGACCTCGTGCCGGGTCGGCACCTCGTCGTCGTCGGCGCCGGGTTCATCGGACTGGAGGTCGCGGCGACCGCTCGGCAGCTCGGCGTCGACGTCACCGTGGTCGAGACCGCGGCGACGCCGCTGAACCGCGCATTCGGGCCTCAGGTCGGTGAGTGGATCCGCCGGCTGCACGAACGCAACGGGGTCGATGTGCGGTGCGCCGTCGCCCTCCGGCAGATCACCCCGGCCCGCGGCGGTTTCACCGTCGAGTTCGCCGAGGGGCCGACGCTCTCCGCCGACGTCGTCCTGGCCGGGGTCGGGGCCGTTCCGCAGACCGACTGGCTGGCCGGCAGCGGCCTCGCGCTGGCGAACGGCGTCCGGTGCGCGCCGGACCTGAGCACGGGGATGCCCCGGGTCGTCGCAGCCGGCGACGTCGCGCAGTGGCACAACTCCCTGTTCGGCGAGGACATGCGCGTCGAGCACTGGACCAACGCCGTGGAGCAGGGACGCCACGCCGCGGGGACCCTGCTCGGCGAGCGGGAGGACTACCGGGCGGTGCCGTACTTCTGGAGCGACCAGCACGAGGCCAAGATCCGCTTCGTCGGCCGGGCCGACGCCGGTGACGACATCGTCCTCGAGGAACCCAAGCCCAACGCGCTGGTCGCGCTCTACGGGAGAGGCGGCGTCCTCCGGGGGGCCGTCTGCGTGGCCACGCCACGGCGCCTCGCGGAGTACCGCGAAGCGATCCGCAACCGCACTCCGTGGGCGGAGGTCGCCGACCGGATCACCGGCGGCACCGCCGTCAGGCCCACGAGAAGCCCAGCCACGAGAAGTCCTGGAATCCAGCCAGGCGTACAGGAGGTGTAGTCCATGACCGAGACGACGTCCGTGTCGAACGAAGACGCGCTGTCGATCATCGAGCTCTTCCCCCAGGACGAGGACTGGTCGCTGCAGACCATGCGGCTCCTCGCGCAGGTCGCGGTCGGGGGTGCGGACCTGTTCGAGTGCGCCCGCACCGCGGCCCGCATCGGGGACACGACCACCGACGGCGAGGTCTGGTACCGCGAGTGGAACCGGACGGCCGAGGAGGTCGCCGCGCAGGGCCGCGCCGCCCTCGAGCGGGGCGACATCACCACGGCGCGGCGCGCGCTCTTCCGCTCGTGCAGCTACTACCGCCACTCGGAGTTCTTCCTGCGCTCGCACGACCCGCGCCGGGCCGAGGCCTACAACAACGGCCGGGGCAACTTCCGGCAGGCGGCGTCGCTGAGCGACGGTCTCATCGAGCAGATCGAGGTGCCCTTCGAGGGCAAGACCATGGAGGGCTACATCGTCCGGCCGGACAACTCCGGCCAGGCCCGCCCGACCGTGCTCTTCCTCGGTGGCGCCGACTCCTGGGCCGAGGAGCTCTACTTCCTGGGCGGCACCGAGTTCCCGGCCCGCGGCATGAACGTGGTCATGGTCGACACGCCCGGCCGGGGGAGCAGCCTGCGGTTCAAGGAGATGTACAGCCGGCCCGACTACGAGGTGCCGGTCAAGGCCATCTTCGACTTCCTCGAGCAGCGCTCCGACGTGGACGCCGACCGGTTCGGCCTCGCCGGCGTGAGCTTCGGCGGCTACTACGCGCCGCGTGCGGCCGCGTTCGAGCCCCGGGTGAAGGCTGTAGCCGCGTGGTGCGGGACGTGGAGCATCCTCACCGACTTCTACGAGTTCTACCCGCCGCTCCAGGAGCAGCTGCAGTGGCTCAGCGGCTCGAAGGACGACGCGGAGGCCCGGAAGAAGCTGGCCGAGTTCACGCTCGACGGCGTCGCGGACAAGCTCCGGATCCCCGTCTACGTCATGCACGGCACCCGCGACATCATCATGGACATCAAGGGTGCTCACCGCTTCGTCGAGGCGCTCACGACCGATGACGTCACGGTGGACATCTACGACGGGGCCGGGTCGCTGCACTGCAGCTACGACTACTTCACCGTCGCCACGTCGCGGCTCTCGGACTGGTTCGCGCACAAGATCTGAGACCCGCCGGCGGTGGGGTGGCTCCCGCCCGGAACCCCCGCGAGAACAGGGGGTCACCCCACCGCCGAATGGACCCGGACGGGTAGTACGAGCGGCTCCCCACCGTCCCTAGGGTCGAGTCATCCGGTCGGGAGATTCCGGTGCCGCCAGGTCAGAGCGGCGACCGACGACGCACCGACAGCACACGGAGAGGTGAGGGCGTGTACAGCCTGCACAAGCTGTTGTGGGACATCCGCCGCGACGGAGCGCTGAAGGAGCGGTACCTCGCGGACCCCGATGTGGTGCTGGACGAGTACGGCATCGAGGGCGAGTGGCGGCAGTCCATGAAGGCGCTGGACTTCAAGGCGTTGTACGAGCGGGGCATCAACCCCTACCTCCTCTACTTCTGCGCCATCCAGCTGCAGGTCGACCGCGCCGAGTACTACGCGCGCATCCGAGGAGAGGTGAGCTGAGATGTCGAAGACGGGCACGGTGGTCGGCGCCTTCATGGCTTCCCACTCGCCGGGGATCACCGGCTGGCCGGAAAGGGCCCGGCCCGGCCAGCGCGAGGTCGTGGAGCAGGCGTACGCGGAGGCGCGCCGCCGGCTCGACGCCCTGCAGCCGGACGCGGTGGTCGCCGTCTCGGTGGAGCACTTCACCAACTTCCACCTCGGCAACCTGCCGGCGTTCGCCATCGCGACCGGCGACTCCTACCTGGGGCCGGTGACCGCCGAGATGGGCGCCTTCCTCCGGGTGGAGCAGCACCAGTACCCCGGCGACGCCGAGCTGGGCCGTCATCTCTACGACTTCGCGCTCGCGTCGGAGTTCGACCCGTCGCTGGTGGAGGGAGGCCTGGACTTCGACGAGAACTTCTGCGTCCCGCTCAAGCTCCTGGACCCGGAGTCGAAGTACCCCCTCGTCCCCGTCATCGTCAACGGTGTCAACCCGCCGTGGCCCACGCCCAAGCGGTGCTACGACTTCGGCGTCATGATCCGGCGGGCGGTCGAGGCCCAGACCGCCGCGCAGCGGGTCGTGGTCATCGGCACCGGCGGTCTCTCCCACTGGGTCGGCCTTCCCGAGTCCGGGGACATCAACACCGAGTTCGACCGGGACTTCCTCGCCCGCCTGGAGTCCGGTGACCGCGAGCGGCTCACCGACTACTCCCAGGACGAGATCGACAGGGCCGGCAACGGAGCCCACGAGATCCGCACATGGCTGGTGGCCGCAGGGGCCGCCGGCACGCCGTTCGAGGTCCTCGCCTACGAGCCGGTGCCCGAGTGGCTGACCGGCACCGCGGTCGCGGCCGCGCGGCTCTGACCCATCCATCCACCAGACCAGCACCACCGCACACCGTCTGCGCAGCGTCGGCTGCGCCAGTCAGAGGAGACCAGATGAGCAAGCTGCCCAAGGTGACCGGCCGTGACATGCGTGGCGTGATGGCCTACCCGCCCACCCCGGCGCTTCCGGGCGCCGAGCGGGTCGACGCGGTGGACACCGTCGACCTGCAGGAGACCGAGCGGATGATCCGTGCGCTCATCGCCGACGGCGTCGACGCCATCGCGCTGAACGGCACCCTCGGTGAGATGGCGACCCTCACCTTCGAGGAGTGGAAGGCCTTCGCCGGCTGCGTGGCCGAGACGGTCCGCGACGTGAACCCGGACTTCCCCGTGTTCATCGGCACCACGACGCTCAACACCCGCGACACCGTCAGCCGGATGCAGTTCCTCGCCGACCTCGGCATCACCGGCACGCTGCTGGGCCGGCCGATGTGGGGGGAGATGGTGGCGCCGGTCATGGAGCGCTTCTACCGCGACGTCGCGACCGCCGTCCCGGAGATGGCCATCGTCGTCTACGACAACACCGCCGCCTTCCGCGGCATCATCCCGCGCTCGGTCTACAAGACGCTGATCGAGCTGCCGCAGGTGGTCGCGGTGAAGTACGCCGGCGGTGCCTCGGTGGGCTTCCGGTACCACAACGACATGGCGCACACCGGGACGAGCTTCCCGCTGATGCCGATCGAGACCGACTGGTTCCCTGCGTGGGAGATGTACGGCGAGGAGCTCGTCGGGATGGCGTGGTCCTCCACCACGGCCATGGGCCCGGGCCCGGTCCTGGAGTTGCGGGACGCGCTGCAGCAGGGCCGCACCGAGGACGCCCGCTGGCTGACCGAGCGTCTTCGCTGGGCGCACGAGCCGTTCCTCGTCGGGCAGGACTTCATGGAGTTCGCGAAGTACAACATCCCGCTGGAGAAGATCCGCATCAACGAGGCCGGCTACATCAACGTCGGCAAGTGCCGTCCGCCGTACACCGAGGACCTCGTGCCGGAGCAGCACGTGACGTCGACGATCGAGCACGTCGACCGGTACAAGCAGATCTCCGCGGAGATCGAGAAGAAGTTCGGCCCGCGCAAGAAGACCGAGCAGGTGTAGTCGTGACGGCTTGGGCGGTCAACGGCGACATCGAGGCATCGCTGCAGGACATCCGCAAGGGGATCGGCGAGGGCCGGTTCCCGGCGAGGGCCTTCAACGACCAGCAGATCTACGACCTCGAGCAGCAGCGCCTGTTCTCACGTGCGTGGTGCTTCCTCGCGCACGAGTCGGAGATCCCGGCACCTGGTGACTACGTCACGCGGTACATCGGGAACAACAACATCATCGTCGCGCGGGACGAGCACGGGCAGATCCACGCCAACCTGAACATGTGCCGCCACCGCGGCAACGTCATGTGCAAGTCGGAGATGGGCAACGCCTCCCACTTCCGTTGCTCCTACCACGGGTGGACCTACAAGAACTCCGGGGAACTGGTCGGCGTGCCCTACATGAAGGAGGGCTACCAGGGTCGGCTCAAGCGCAAGGACTGGCCATTGGTGCGGGTCCGCGTCGACACCTACGCCGGGTTGGTCTTCGGCTGCCTCGATCCGGGCGCGCCGAG
Organism: Blastococcus sp. SYSU DS0552; assembly: GCF_054050815.1. Taxonomy (NCBI): domain Bacteria; kingdom Bacillati; phylum Actinomycetota; class Actinomycetes; order Geodermatophilales; family Geodermatophilaceae; genus Blastococcus; species Blastococcus sp. SYSU DS0552. Next base: position 7,255 of record NZ_JBJHAB010000007.1, on the reverse strand, counting down.
CCTGGAGGAGTACCTGGACGGGTTCCAGTTCTACCTCGATCTGTACCTCAAGCAAGGCGAGGCGGGCAGCGAGGTGCACGGCCCGCCGGACCACTGGGTCGCCGACACCGACTGGAAGATCTGCGCCGAGAACTTCGCCGGAGACGGTTACCACACCCCAGTCGCCCACCAGTTCGGCTTCAACCTCGGGTACTTCCCGTCATCGGGGTCGACGCACAGCCAGGGGTGGGCGGCCAGCATCCCGGGCCGCGGGCACGGCATCGGGCTCGGCCACAGCCCCACCTTCCCCCCGTTCGGCGGGTTCCCCGAGGAACTGGCCGCGGAGATGAGGCGGACGCTGTCCCCGGCGCAGATCGAGGTCTTCTCGAAGGTCCGGACCGCGGTGGGGACGGTCTTCCCGAACCTCTCCTTCCTGATGCAGCCCTTCAGCCTGGTGCCCGGTGAGCCGGGTGTCCGGTTCGTGACCATGCGGCTATACCACCCGATCGGGCCGGGGCGGATGGAGATGTACTCGTGGTGTCTCGTCCCCAAGGGCGCATCCCAGGCCTACAAGGACGAGGCGTACAAGGCGTACACCCTGGCCTTCGGCCAGGCCGGCACCTTCGAGCAGGACGACTTCGAGAACTGGACGAAGGTCACGCGGTCGGCGAAGTCGACGCTGGTCAAGGACGTCGACTTCCCCTACATCATGGGCATGGACAGCGAGCGGGACCCGGAGTTCCCCGGCCCCGGCCACGTGGTCAAGCCCTACGTCAACGACACCAACTTCAGGAACCTCTGGAGCCGGTGGGGCGACTACCTGGTGGGGGAGGTCGGGTCGTGACGGCGACGCAGCAGCCGCGGGTGGATCGCGAGACGGTCCTCGACATCACCGAGTTCCTCTACCGGGAGGCGCTCGCACTCGACGAGCGGCGTTTCCGCGACTGGCTGGAGTTCCTGGCCGACGACATTCGTTACGAGGTGCCGGTCCGCGTGACCCGTGAGGGGCTCGCGGACTGGGAGCTGGCGCCGACGTCCCGGATCTTCGACGACACGAAGGGCACCCTCGAGGTGCGGGTGCGACGCCTCGAGACCGACTTCGCGTGGGCCGAGCAGCCGCCGTCCCGCACGCGTCACTTCGTGACCAACGTGGTGGTGGACCGGACGGAGAAGGCCGACGAGTTCCTCGTGTCGTCCAACGTCTTCATCTACCGCAGCCGCGGCGACGACCCGAACCCGAGCCTCTACTCGCTCTTCCGCAAGGACACGGTCCGGCGCACGGCGGACTGGTGGGAGCTCGCGCGCCGGTGGGCGGCCCTGGACCAGTCGCTGATCAACGCGCACAACATGTCCATCTTCATCTGAGCAGCTATCCCGACAGGAAGGCGACATCGTGGCGGAGCAGAACGACCCTGGCGTGGAGCGTCCGGAGATCGGCGAGGTTTCCGAGTACCCCGTCGACGGGGGCAATGACGGCCCGATCGTCATCGCCAACGAGTTCGCGGACGTGGTGATCCGCAAGGTGGAGACCCGCAACGGCATGCGACTGGACATCTGGTCCCCCCGGCGGGGCAGCAGGGTCCTGCTCGACGCGGTGGCGCTGGACTGCCTCAGCTACCAGGAGCCGGAGCTCATCAGCCAGCTGATCGCGCGAAACCCCGGGCAGTGACCGGGCGCCTCGACGGGCAGCGGATCCTCCTGACCGGTGGCGGGTCGGGCATCGGCCGTGCCGTGGCGCTGCGCTATGCGGCCGAGGGAGCGTCGGTCACTGTCCTGGAACGCTCCGCCGGCCACGCCCGGGAGCTGGCCGAGCTCGGCGGACCGGCGCTCGACGTGATGGTGGGCGACGCGACCGATCCCGATCGCCTCGCCGAAGCCGTGGAGCGGGCGTCCGCCGCCGAGGGGCTGGACAACCTCACCAGCTGCGTGGGGGTGTTCGACTACTACGCGAGCCTGCGCACCCTGTCGGCGGCGGAGCTGCTCGCCGCCGCCGACGAGGTGTTCCGCGTCAACGTCCTGGGCACGCTGTCGGCGGTTCACGCCGCCCTGCCGGCGCTGCAGCGTGCGCGCGGCTCGGTCACCTTGACCCTGTCGGAGTCGGCCTTCCACCCGGTCGGCGGGGGAGTGCTCTACGGGAGTTCCAAGTGGGCGCTGCGCGGGGTCGTCGCGCACCTCGCGGCCGATCTCGCGCCCGAGGTGCGGGTCAACGGGGTGGCGCCCGGAGGGACGACCGGCACGCGCTTCGGCGGACTGTCCGCGCTGGGTCAGACCCAGACGGCCGACCGCGTCGAGGGCCGTGACGAGCGCATCGCCGCAGGGACCCTGCTCGGGGTCGCTCCGCGTCCCGAGGACCACGCCGGTGCGTACCTCTACCTCGCGGACCGGGCTGCGGCGGGCATCGTGACCGCGGCCGTTCTCAACACGGACGGAGGACGGCGGCCATGACCTGCCGGTCCTCCGGTCGCGCTCACAGGTCCGACCCACGCGACAGCGGAGGCTGAGAGATGGTCAAGCGCTTCAACGACGTCCTCGCCCAGGCACTGGCCGGCCTGGACGTCGAGGTCATGTTCGGCGTGATGGGCGACGCGAACATGTACGTCGTCGACTCGTTCCACCGCAACGAGGGGGGCAGGTTCGTCGCGGCGGCGAACGAGGGCGGTGCGGTCCTCATGGCGGCTGGGTACGCCGCCGTCACCGGTCGCGTCGGCGTCGCCACCGTCACCCACGGCGCGATCGCCAACTGCGTGAGTGCACTGTTCGATGCGGCCCGCGGGCACTATCCGCTGGTCGTCGTGGCCGGCGACACGACGCGCAGCGAGGCCTTCCACCTGCAGAACATCCCGCAGCGGGAGGTGGTCGTCCCCACGGGGGCCGGCTACCGGCAGGTCCGCTCGGTGCACACCGCGGCCGAGGACCTGGCGGCCGCGGTGAGCCAGGCCGTGTTCGAGCGTCGTCCGGTCGTCCTCGAAGTGCCGGCCGACTTCCAGCAGGCGCCGGCCGAGCCCCGCGCCGCTCGTCGGGGTCGGCTGACGACGGGGGTGCTGACGCCGGCGCCCGAGGATCTCGAGGACGCGGCCGGCGTGATCATCGGCTCCAGTCGTCCGCTCGTCATCGGCGGCCGCGGCGCCGGCGGCCTCGGAGCCGCGGACGCCCTCCGCGAGCTCGCGGTGCGCATCGGAGCGCCGGTGGCCACCACGCTCCGCGGCAAGGGCCTGTTCGCCGACGATCCGTGCAACATCGGCGTCGTCGGGACGCTCTCCCACCCCGTGGCCTCCGAGGTGATCGCCCGGGCCGACTGCCTCGTGGTCTTCGGTGCCGCCCTCAGCGCCCTCACGACGCTGAAGGGTGAACTGCTCGACGGCAAGCGCGTCGTCCAGGTCGACACCGACCCCGCGGCCCTGGGGCGCTACTTCCCGGTCGACGTGGCGATCGCCGGCGACGTCTCGACGACCGCGCGCGGCCTGCTCGCCCTCGTCGAGGAGGCAGAGGCGCCGGCCGCAGGCTTCCGCAGTGACGACCTCGCCCGGCGCATCGCCGCCTGGCACGAGGAGGACCGCGGTGCGGTGCAGGCCGACGGCCCGCTCACGCTCACCGGCGTTCTGCACCGGGTCAACGAGATCCTGCCGCGACGCCGCACCCTCACCATCGACGGCGGGCGCTTCTCCCACGAGGCGCTGCGGATCCTCGACGTCGACCATCCGTGGGACTACGCGCACTGCCTCAACGTCGGGCACATCGGCATGAGCGTCGGCTACGGCATCGGTGCAGCTGTCGGCCGGCCCGAGGTCCCGGCGCTGGTCGTCGCCGGGGACGGCGGTTTCATGCTGGGTGGCCTCGCCGAGTTCAACACCGCCGTGCGCAACGGTCTGGACGTCGTCGTGATCCTGCTGAACGACAGCGCCTACGGTGCCGAGTACTACCGATTCGTCGATCAGCAGCTCGATCCCAAGCTCACCACGTTCGACTGGCCGGCCTTCACCACGGTGGCCTCCTCGCTCGGGGGAACCGCCGTGCGGATCGAGGGGTGGTCGGACTTCCGGCGGCTCGAGGAGCTGGTTCGCCCGCGGTGTGGCCCCGTCCTCGCCGAGGTGATCCTCGATGCCGCCACGATCCCGGACCCGGGCTTGCACTGACGACCGCGCGTCCGGTCACCTCCCAGGCATCGCTCGGCCACCCGGAGCCACCACGTCGCCGACGAGAGTGAGGCCTGGCCCGTGACGCGCTTCCTGGGATCGGACGCGAGGTGAGCCACGGGCAGCGGGCGGCAACCCCGTCCTACGCGCTGCTGCTGGTCGGTGTCCTCGCGGTGGCCATCAATCTCCGGGCCCTCATCTCGGCGGTCGGACCGGTCCTGCCGTTCATCGGTGAGGACACCGGGATGTCGCCGGTGCAGCTCGGCGTCCTGGCGGCCGCCCCGGTCGCGGCGTTCGCGGTGGTGTCACCGCTGGTGCACGCGCTGGCATCGCGCTTCGGCGTCGACCGGACCCTCTTCGGATCGATGCTCGTGCTCGGCGCGGGGACCGTGATCCGCTCGCTCCCCGAGCCTGCGCCCGCATGGACGCTGCTGCTCGGCACGGTGGTCATCGGCGCAGCCATCGCGGTGGGCAACGTGCTGCTCCCGGTGGTCACGCGGCGTGACTTCCCCGCACTGGTCCCGAGGATCACCGGCTACTACATCGCGGTGCAGAGCATGGTGGCCGGGGCGGCGTCGGGGCTCGCGGTGCCGGTGGCCGAGGCCACCGGGTCCTGGCGGACGGCGCTCGCGGTCTGGGGCGGCTCGATCGTCGTCGGCCTCCTCGTCTGGCTGCCGCGGGTCCGCACCGCCGGGCCGCCTCCCCCGCAGCAGAGGGACCTCCCTGCCCCCGCCCTGGGCGCCGTCTCGATGTGGCGGTCGCCCCTGGCCTGGCAGGTGGCCGGCTACTTCGGCCTGCAGTCGACAGCGTTCTACGTCCTGCTCAGCTGGCTGCCCACGGTCGAACAGGACATGGGTGTCCGCCCGGGTGCCGCGGGATTCCACCTCTCGGTCTTCCTCGTGGTGGGGATCATCAGCAACCTGGCGGTGCCACGCGTGCTCACGATCCGGGGCGACCAGCGGATCACCGCTGCCCTGGTCCCGGTCGGGATCGTCGTCGCGATGGCCGGGATGCTGCTGGCGCCGGGGCTGGTCGTCGTCTGGGTAGCCCTGAGCGGGCTCGCCCTCGGCGCCTCCATGGTGGTCGCGTTGTCGCTGATCAGCCTCCGTGCCGGGGGTGACCGAACCGCGAGCCGGCTGTCCTCCATGGCGCAGGCTTCCGCCTACGGGGGCGTGGCGCTCGGTCTGCTCGTGGCCGGAGGGATCCGGGAGCTGTTCGGCCCCGGACAGCACCTGCTGGTGTACGTGCTGCTGCTGGCTGTGGGTCAGCTGGTGCTGGGCACCCGGGTCGGGCGGCCCGGCCAGATTCCTGCCTGAGCCCCCTCAGGAGGCGTTGCTCGCCGTCCAGATCAGCTGGACGAGCTCGGCCCGGTTGCTGACGTCGGTCTTGGCGAAAACCCGCTTGAGGTGCTGCTTGACGGTGTTCTCGCTGATGAACGCCTTGGCCGCGATCTGCTTCGTCGTGAGCCCCTCGCTGACCAGCTGGGCGATCTCCTGCTCGCGCTTGGTGAGCACGTCCCACGCCGGCAGCTGCTTCGCCGTCTTCTCGTCGGGGCACGGGAAGACGACCGTGACGGCCGTCCGCTCGCGCTCGGACAGCCGGTAGGACTTGACGATCGACTGCTTGCCCGTCGCGGCCTCGCGGATGCTCCTGGTGGACACCCGCTTCCCCTCGGCCCGGAACTCGGTCATGGCCTGCTCGATGCACGCCCGGACGGGGTCGGACACAGGGACGGGGGCGTCCCAGAGCCCGAGGTCGTTGCGCGCCGTCCGGTTCTGGTAGATCACGTTCGCGTCGAGGTCGGTGACGACCACCGCCTGCGGCAGCCGGTCGAGCGCGTGCTCCAGCGCGTTCGTCCGGTGCCCGGCCAGCTCGAACCGCAGCGCGCGCTCGGTCGCGAGCCCGAGCTGCTCGCTGACCAGGCGGGCAGAAACCAGGTCCGTGTCGCTGAAGGCAGGCTGGTGCACTGGGCGGGCGAAGTTGATCGTGCCGAGCATGACACCGGAGACCATGACCGGGGCCTCGAGGGAGTGCCCGAAGCCTCCGAGCCCCAGCGCATGCCGAGCCCCGCAGCCGTCCCACTCCTTCCGGCTCGTGACCCGGGAGGAATCGATGGGCCGGCGCTGCAGGGCGACGAAGCGCAGCACCGGGTCGTCCGCGCGGCCGAACTCCTCGTAGTGCTCGAGGACCTCGCCGTCCACGGTGGCGCGGACGTCCACGACGGCTCCGCGCTCGGGATCGAGCTCGTACAGCCCCAGGCCTTGGGCCTCGATCACCCGGCCGACGGACCCGAGGTACGCCTCGGCGACGTCCTCCTTCGTCAGCGCGGCCTGCAGCGCGCCGGCGAATCGGTGACGTTCCTGCTCTACCCGTGCCCTGGACACCCTCGCGCACCCCTCAGGTCCTCAAGCCCGTCCGCTCGCCGCCGCGTCTGCAGACCGAGTGCACGGCAGAGCTGGCGGACGACGAGCGATGTGATGCACCGCACTGTAACGTCGCCCGCCACCGGATCCGGATCACGGGGGTGATCTTCATCCCTTTCGGTTTCCGAACTGTGACGTCGACGTCGATGCGATGTAACCCCTCCCGCGCCTCCTCGTGCCGCCGCGCCAGCGACACCACCCCGTTCCGAACCTGGGTAGTGGCGTTGTCCTAGGGTCGTCCCGAGTGGCCTAGGTGGGCCGGTCCGAGAGGTGTGCGCATGAACAGGGTCGTCCTGGTGGGTGCCTCGCTGGCCGCGGTGCACGCCATCGAGCGGCTGCGCGATGACGGGTTCCAGGGCGAGATCGCGCTCGTCGGCGCCGAGCCCCGTCTGCCCTACGACCGGCCGCCCCTGTCGAAGGAGGCGCTGCGGTACCGGCCGGAGCCGGCGCTGCTCCGCGAGCCCAGGTGGTACGAGGACCAGGGCGTGACCCTGCTCCTCGGCCGACGTGCCGTCGAACTCCGCGCCGACCTCTGCTCGGTGGTCCTCGACGGTGGCGCCGAGATCCCCTACGACGGCCTGGTCGTCGCCACGGGTTCCCGCGTCCGCTCGTTGCCCGCGGGCAAAGAGCACGTCTCCTTCCTCCGGTCCATAGACGACGCCGTGGGGTTGCCCGAACGGCTCCGCGACGCCCAGCACCTCGGCATCATCGGCGCGGGCT